>CAUUUT010000046.1:0-5524 GCA_963548485.1 uncultured Streptococcus sp. | reverse complement strand
GTAAACAAGTCGCATCTAAACGATTGCAACAAATTCAAGTTTCTGACTTTGTTTCATACAGTATTTTACATTTACTTAATTCAGAAAGTATTTCAGATTTCTTAAATCGATTATTTGTGTTTCAACAATTATTCCAATCGGATGAAGAAGTGTTGAAGAACTTATCTGCGCAAGTAGCTGAATTATCGCGCCTACAAAAAGCAGCAGAACAAGCGTCAACTGACTTAGTCGCAAAAAAAGAACAACTTACTGCTGAAAGTCAAGCGTTCGAAAGTTCAGTAAATGATTTGAAAAAATTAATCGCTGATAACAAAGAAACTCTTGCAAAAGTTCAAGAAGAAAAGAAAGAAACAGCTGGAGTTGTGGCATCAGCTATTACAGCAGTTGCACAATTAACTTCAGATAAACCAACAGTAGCGCCTGCTTCACAGCAAACACCAACTACTCAAGCTGCGACAGCTGAACCGGCTACAACGGTTGCTCAAACGCAAGCACCTGCGACATCAGAAACACCAACAACACAAGCAGCTGCATCAAGCAATCAATCTGGTGGAAGAACATTAAATGTTCAAGCAACTGGATATTCTTATAACGAACCTGGATTAAGCTATTACACAGCTACAGGAATCGATTTACGTAAGAATCCAACAGTAATCGCCGTTGACCCGAGCGTGATTCCTTTAGGTAGCTTAGTTGAAGTTCCTGGTTACGGAATTGCGATTGCAGGAGATACAGGTGGAGCGATTAAAGGCAATATCATTGACCTTCACTTCACAACAGTTGAACAAGCAAATCAATGGGGAAGACGTAACGTTACGATTCGAATTTTAAATTAAACGAAAAACACTCTCGATTAGAGAGTGTTTTTTGTTGTATAGGAATTCTATATTTAATTATGTTAAAATAGCTTTTGTAGATAAAAAGGAGTTTTGAGAATGATTAAATTATTCGCTATCGACATGGATGGCACCTTATTAAACAGTAAAAAAGAATTATTAGAAGAAACAAAACAATATTTCAAAGAATTCCATACTAAAGGAACTGACACTTTGTTAGTCCTATGTACTGGAAGACCCGAAACTGGAATTCGTCCGTATTTAAAAGACTTAGGCTATTTAGAAGAAAACCATTATATTATTAGCCAAAATGGTGCTAATATTTATGAGAGCCAGACTGGTAAACGGTTAATGGATGCCTTTCTCGATTCAAACGCAATTCAAAAGTGGATTGAATTTGGGAAGAAACACGGTGTTAGTGTGATGGGCGCTGGTGTTGATTACTACTATGCGTTTGACGAAGAGCCAACAGAGTGGATGGAGTTTGACGTTAAAATTGTCAACGGCTCTATAAAACGTATTACGAAAGAAGAGTCGCTTTCCACTGACTTTTATAAGCTTTTGTTACTTGGCGATGAAGAACAACTCGATGGATTTGAAACAATAATCCCCAAAGAGTGGAGAGACGAATTTTATGTGGTTCGTAGTCAAAAGTATTTAGTGGAAGTCCTTAAAAAAGGCGTGAATAAAGCATTTGGATTAGAAAAATTAGCTGCAGAATTAAACATCGATCCTTGTGAAATAGCCGCTATTGGAGACGCAGCAAATGACATCGAAATGTTAGAATACGCAGGACTCGCTATTGCGATGGGAAATGCCAGCAGAGATGTGAAAGCTATTGCGAATATCGTCACAGATACCAATGAAAATAATGGCGTCATTAAGGTCATTGACAAATTAATTCAATAAACAGTAAAAAGGTAAAATGTAACTTATATGTTACATTTTACCTTTTTCATTTTTAGTCGATATTGAGATTAAAAAATAATTAGATTTTCTTGACAAATCCGCATTCCTCTAGTATTCTTTATACCAACAATATAAATCCTTAGACAGAGAAAAAGACGTACACTAAAGAGATAGAAGCCGTGGCTGAAAGCTTCTAACGTACAAGGAAAGACACTCTTGAGGAGAATAATGCAAAGTTATTCCGGTAATTCCGTTATCATTAAGAGGGAAAGAGCTCTTTCCGAACTAAGGTGGTACCACGAAAATTTCGTCCTGACTTCTATTGAAGTTGGGATTTTTTTATTTTTATCGAAAGAAAGGATGATTCATATGATTCAAAAACCAAAAGGAACAGCCGATTTATTACCAGAAGAACTTAAAATTTGGCACTATATCGAAGAAACAGCACGCATTATTTTAGGCGATTATCAATTTGAAGAAATGCGTACACCAATGTTTGAAAGCTACGATTTATTTAGCCGCGGTGTTGGGGATACGAGTGATATCGTTTCAAAAGAGATGTATGATTTCTACGATAAAGGAGATCGTCACATTACACTTCGTCCAGAAGGAACTGCAGCGATTGTTCGTGCCTATGTAGAAAATAAATTATTCGGACCAGAACATAAGAAACCTTATAAAGTGTATTATATGGCTCCAATGTTCCGTTATGAGCGCCCACAATCAGGACGTCTTCGTCAATTCCACCAATTAGGAGTTGAGGTGTTTGGTTCTACAAATCCTGCTACAGATGTTGAAACAATTGCGATGGCTTGGGATTTATTAAAAGAATTAGGATTATCGAATATGCGCTTAGTGATCAATTCACTAGGAAAAACAGCAGACCGTATTAAATACCGTGAAGCGCTAATCAGTTATTTAGAACCATTTGCAGATGAATTAAGTGAAGATTCAAAAAATCGTCTCCACAAAAATCCATTACGTGTGTTAGACAGTAAAGACAAACGTGATATCGAAATCGTGAAAAATGCGCCACGCATCTTAGAGTTCTTATCGGAAGAAGCACGAACTCACTTTGAGAAAGTGCAACAATACTTAAATGCGTTAGAGATTCCATATGAAATCGATGAAACAATGGTACGTGGTCTTGACTACTATCAAGATACAATTTTTGAAATCATGACCGATTCTAAATCATTTGGTGCCAAAACGACAATTTGTGGTGGAGGACGATATGACGGTCTTGTACAAGAACTCGATGGACCTGAAACTCCAGGATTTGGATTTGGACTTGGAATGGAACGTCTTGTGTTATTAATGAAAGACGAACAAGTAGAAGTTCCTGAATTACAAGAATTGGATGTTTATGTGGTTGGTCTTGGAGAAGCAACTGAAGAGGAAGTATTAAAACTTTCTATTTCACTTCGTCAACAAGGGTACTCAGTAGACCGTGATTTCTTTGGACGTAAAGCAAAACCACAATTCAAGAATGCTCAAAAATATGGCGCGAAAGTGGTTATCACACTAGGTGAAGAAGAATTAGAAACAAAACAAGTACCAGTGAAAGTTATGAAGACTGGTAAAGAAGTAAAAGTCGACTTACAAGAGCTATATAGCGATTTCGATAGTATTTATCGTCAAATCACAATGGATACCACAGCTATTGACGAGTACTTCGGTAACTAGAAAGAGGGATGGATATGAAAAGAAGAACAGAATATTGTGGATTAATTAGTGAAAAATTTGTAGGACAAACAGTAACGCTAGATGGTTGGGTGGCAAAACGTCGTGACCATGGTGGAGTTATCTTTATCGATTTACGTGACCGTGAAGGCATTATGCAAGTTGTATTCAATCCTACGCGTAACCAAGAAGCGTTTGAAATCGCAGAAAAATTACGTTCTGAATACGTAATCCAAGTAACAGGTGTAGTGGCGTATCGTGGCGAAGGGTTAGAAAACCCAAATCTTAAAACGGGTAAATTTGAACTTTTAGTCGATGAAGTCGAAGTATTCTCTAAAGCGAAAACTTCTCCAATTTATATTGATGATGAACAAAAAGCTTCTGAAGAATTACGCTTGAAATATCGCTATTTAGATATTCGTCGTCGTCCAGTTTTAGAAAACTTACGCTTACGTCATAAAGCAACACGTTCCATTCGTGAGTATTTAGATACAGAGGGATATATCGATGTTGAAACTCCAATTTTAGCAAAATCTACTCCAGAAGGAGCACGTGACTACTTGGTTCCATCACGTGTTCACGAAGGAAGCTTTTATGCATTACCTCAATCACCACAAACATTTAAACAATTATTAATGGGTGCGGGGTTAGACCGTTACTACCAAATCGTTCGTTGTTTCCGTGACGAAGACTTACGTGGAGACCGTCAACCAGAATTTACACAAGTGGATATCGAAACAAGTTTCTTATCAGCTGAAGAAATTCAAGAAATGATGGAAGGCTTATTGAAGAAAGTAATGAAAGACACATTGAACGTGGATGTACAAACGCCATTCCCTCGTATTTCATTTGCTGAAGCGATGGCTCGTTATGGTAACGATAAACCAGATACTCGTTTTGATTTAGAGTTAATCGACGTGAGTGACATTATGAAAGATTCAGACCTTAAAGTGTTTAGTTCATGTATCGAAAACGGTGGAGAAGTGAAAGTTCTTAACTTAAAAGGACTAGCTTCAGAATATTCTCGTAAAGATGCAGATAGCTTAGCGGATTTTGTCGCAAAATTCGGTGCTAAGGGATTAGCTTGGATTAAAGTGGAAGAAGATGGCCTAAAAGGACCAATCGCGAAATTCCTTGTAAACCAAGAAGCAGCTTTCCGTGAGCGTATTAATGCTGAAGTAGGAGATATCGTATTCTTCTGTGCAGACAAACCAGCAGTAGTCGCACAATCATTATCTGAATTACGTTTACACTTCGGTAAGAAACATGATTTAATCGATACGACTAAATATAACTTCCTATGGGTTGTTGATTGGCCATTATTAGAACATGATGCTGAAGAAGGCCGTTATGTAGCAATGCATCACCCATTCACTCGTCCAGTGAACGAAGATTTCCAAGCATTAATCGATGATCCAGCTGGAGCGAAAGCACAAGCCTACGATATCGTATTAAACGGTTATGAATTAGGTGGAGGTTCATTACGTATTTACCGTCGCGACATGCAAGAAGCAATGTTTGAGGTGTTAGGCTTTACAAAAGAATCTGCTGAAAGTCAATTTGGATTCTTGTTAGATGCCCTAGATTACGGATTCCCACCACACGGAGGAATCGCGCTTGGGTTAGACCGTTTAGTAATGTTACTAGCTGGTGAAGACAACATCCGTGAAGTTATCGCGTTTCCAAAGAATAGCTCAGCTGTTGACCCAATGACACAAGCTCCTAGTGAAGTGTCTACAAAACAATTAGATGAGCTTTCATTAAAAATTAAATAAGACCTGAATGGAATTTTAAAGGAGGAAGAAACTTTGAAGAGTAGTAAAGGGGTTGTGTTTAAACGACAACAACGTATTCTACAACTTTTACAAGAAAATCATGAGATGTCTGTTGAAGACTTATCCAAAGAATTAGAAGTTTCTGAAATCACCATTCGAAGAGATTTACAACAATTTGAAGATCAAGGAGTTATCGAGCGCTTCTACGGAGGCGCCCGCTACCTTGCTGGAAAAATTAAACAAGAAAATGTGGAACAAATCCAATATAATTCCATGAAAAAAAACATCGCAAGAAGAGCCGCGGGATTAGTACGAGATCAT
>CAUUUT010000045.1:0-5592 GCA_963548485.1 uncultured Streptococcus sp. | reverse complement strand
GGATACGAAAAAAGGTGCTTAGAAAAAAACGATAAGGTTACAGACAGAATCGTCTATAAACCTTATCGTTTTTTATTGTGCTAAATATACTGAAATAAATTGACTCACAATCGTGAAATAAACCAACACAGATGTTAAGTCGTTAACAGTTGTAATAAATGGTCCACTGGCAATGGATGGATCAAAATTGAATTTCTCCAACGCAAATGGAATACACGTCCCTGTTAATGCCGCTACGAAAATCGAAGCAAACATCGCAAAGCCAATAATACCACCAAGCACGATGCTACCGTGCCATAGACTCACAATCCCAAATACCATTCCCCCGGAAATCAACCCGATACCAAAGCCTGTTGTCCCCTCTTGCACGAGTACTTTCCAGAAAGACTGTTCCTCTTCGTGAAGACCAATCTTACGAATCGCTACCGCAAGAGATTGCGTCCCTGTATTCCCGGCAGTACCTGTAATCAACGTAATAAAGATGGCAAAGATACTTGCTTGTTGAATAATCGGTTCATAATGTCTAAAGAGCACTGCGGTCACAGTCCCCATGATGAGAAGCGTCACGATCCCCGGAAGACGGTTGACAATCCCTGCCCACACGCCTTGGTGTGCTTCATCAACGTTTACCCCAGCAAGACCTGAATAGTCGCTAGTCGCTTCTTCTTCGATAACGTCTAAGGCATCATCGACTGTAATAATCCCTACGAGCGTATGTGTATCATCGACTACTGGAATAGCAAGGAAGTCGTAGTCTTTAATCGTTTGGGCCACTTCTTCTTGCGCATCATTCACGTGCACCGTTACGACACGGTCAATCATAATATCTTTGACGAGGTTTTCGTCTGGTTTCACGATTAAGTCTTTCAACGTGAGAATCCCTGTTAAATGATTTTCATCGTCAGTGACATACACATAGTAGATCGTTTCAGCGTCTTCGGCAAAACGTTTTACCGTTGACATCGCTGTTTTTAATGTATCTGATTCACGCACAGCGATAAATTCGGTTGTCATCATCGCCCCTGCAGTATCATCATCATAGTTTAATAATTGGCGTAGTTCTGCCGCAGTCTTATGCGGCATCAAGCGTAAATAAGTGCGGACATTTTCTTCCCCCACTTGCTTCAATACGTCCACCGCGTTGTCGGAATACATTTCCGCAAGCATTCGTGAGGCATAGGCTTCATCCATCTCGCTTAAATACTCTTCAACATCTTCTACGTCTTCTTCTAGTAGTTCGAACACCATTGCCATTTCTTCAGGAGTCAGAAATTGGTAGGCTAATTTACGTTCTTCCAGCGTTAAACTTAAATAAATTTGCGCTTGGTCGTACGTATGATTCTCAAAGAAAATCTCACGGAACTGTTGTTTATCTTCCGTTGCCAAGGTGTGTTGAATTTGCTCTAAAATATCTTCAAATTCATATACGATTTCGCTCAATGGTGATTCTCCTCTCTTTATTGCTTGTGGGCTTTCATCCACTCCTCCATATCTTTTGGCAGTGGCGCCACAACGGTAATTTCTTTTTTCGTCATCGGATGAATAAACGTGAGTGAGTGACAATGCAAGGCTTGGCGGTCTAAAATCTCGTCTTTCACCCCTCCGTATAAATCATCTCCCACAAGTGGTGCCCCAAGCCATGAGAAATGAACACGAATCTGATGCGTTCGCCCAGTGTGTAGTAAAATCTCGACAAGGTTCGCTCCCACAAGCGTTTCTTTCTTCCAATATTCGGTCAGCGATGGTTTCCCATCTTCTGAGACACAACGATTAATAATCGACCCAGCATGCCGACCAATCGGCGCATCAATCATGCCATGCTCTTCTAATTCAGCTGTATCATGCACAATTGCTAAATACCTCTTCTCAATAGTTTTGTCTCGTAAGGCTTGGTCCATCCACGCATGTACAACACGGTGCTTGGCAAACATCATCACTCCCGTTGTATCACGGTCAAGACGTGTCACCACATGCGTAATTTGGTCCGCATAGCCACGTCTTTTATAGTATCCTTTCACACGATTCGCCATCGAATGGTCTGGATGTAACTTCGACGGAATCGAAGCCGTTCCAACAGGCTTATTGATAATGAGTAAATAATCATCCTCATACAAAATTTCAATCGGCACTTCACTTGGAATCACGGTCTCATGTTCTCCTGACGGCGGAATCACCATCGTAAGAACATCTCCAGGCTGGAGCGTCTTTAACACAATCTCATGACGACCATTCACGAGGAGGTCTCCATGCGTTTTGACATGGGCAAGAAACGTTCTTGAAATCCCCACTTCTTGCAAAAAGGACCGCATCATCATCGGATACTCGTATGGGTAATTCCACGTTAAAATCAACGGACTTCCTCATTTCCACGGCAGTTCACTTCACGCGAACCGATAAACGCATCTTCCACACGATCCCAGAATGGTGTATGACGATACGCCGCAAACGAAATGCGCTCAGGACTAATTTGTAATTGAATTTCTTCAATCTCATTAGCATCATACGTTAAATGGTCAATCGCCATCACCATGCCCTCTTTACTTTCCGGACGTAGTGTTAAGACATTATCTTTCGCGAAAATCATTGGCGAACTAAGCGTACGATACACACGATTATTAATCGATGCCATCTCTGTCATCTGCATCACTTCTGCACGTGGATGTACAACAGCACCCCCTAGAGACTTGCTTAGACCTGTTGATCCAGTTGGCGTTGCCACACATAGCCCATCTCCACGGAAGTTTTCAAATAACTCGCCATTAATATACACTTCGCATAAAAGCGTGCCATTCACTTTACGTAAGGTTGCCTCATTCAAAGCGGCATAGCGAATGACATCCCCGCTTTTGAACTTCACATTCACATCGAGCAATGGATAGCTCACATGCTCTCCTTTATCTTGTTTCAAAGACTCAATTAATTGGTCCACTTCGAAGTTACGCCAATCCGTGTAAAATCCTAAGTGGCCTGTATGAATCGCCACAAAACGGATACTGTCTAATTGATTGCGGTAATGATGAAAGGCCCCTAAAAGCGTTCCATCTCCGCCAACCGTAATCACGACATCAGGATGCTCGTCATCACGCTCAAAACACCCTTCTTGGCATAAGCGGTCGAAGGTATTCATGACTGCTTTTGTTTTTTCTGTTTGGTTTCCATATAAACCGACTTTCATCATGCGTCCCTCCGTTTCTTTCTTTTACGCTGATTTTCTTTATTAATTGCAAAAATATATTGCGCTTCTTGAATCTCTTCTCGTATTTGAGACATTTCTTCATCTAGTAAGAACGCCGCTTCTGCAGCACGTTCCAAACGCTCATGAATTGTATCAGGGAATTCCCCTTTATATTTATAGTTTAATGAGTGCTCAATCGTTGCCCAGAAATTCATCGCTAGCGTACGAATTTGAATTTCTACAAGAATCTTCGTTTCCCCTTCGATTCGTTGAACGGGATATTCCAATACGATATGATATGAACGATAGCCACTTGCTTTTTTGTTTTGAATATAGTCACGTTCGATTACAATATCAAAGTCATTACGCTGACGAATCAAGCGAACCACTTCATAAATATCATCGACGAACTGACACATAATTCGAAGACCAGCAATATCTTGTACACCTTCAAGGAATTCTTCTCTCGGAATATTACGAACTTGCATCTTTTCTACAATACTCTCTGGAGTCTTCACACGACCGGTAATAAATTCAATCGGTGCGTGTTTCCCTTCTTGACGATACTGACGTCTAATTCCCTTTAATTTAATTTTTAATTCCTCTATTGCTTGATAATACGGAGCTAGAAAGGCTTCCCAGTCTTCTACTAGGGGTGTTTCCCATGTTTCCATATTTTCACCTACTTTTTTTCATTTCCGTTCTCTATCATACCATATTTTATAAGGAATCATGACAAATTAAGGCGATTTTTTTCAAATCTGTCATAAAATGAGCTACAATAAACTGCTGAAGGAGGAATGCAGATGCCAGAAATCGAAAAAGAGTTCAAGAATTTACTGACAAAAGAGCAATACACTTCTCTTGTGGAAGACTATAAAGACGTGTTCACTAAAGACGTCACACAAACCAATAGCTACTACGACTATGAGGGTCTCCTCCAAGAGCATAAAATGGCCCTTCGGATTCGCATCGTTGAAGGAAAAGAAACAGGCGAAATCACACTAAAGATTCCTCAAAGTAGCTTAGAGGTTCTTGAGTATACCGAAGTCCTTCCGGTAGATATTCTGAATGCGTATAATCACGACAAACAATTCACGCTTCCAACGTCTCTTAAAGAAGCATTGGAAAATAAAGGCGTTACACTTCAAACTGTGAATCAAACGGCGCTTCTTACAACGCATCGATTGGAAGGTGCCCTTTCCGAAAATGAGTGGCTTGTTCTCGATGAGAGTCACTATAACGGCAAGGTAGACTATGAGATGGAAATGGAAGTTCGTAGTCTCGAACTTGGTGAACCGGTATTTCTAGGCATTTTAGAGAAATACAAAGTTGAACGACGCCAAGCCGAAAGTAAAATTAAGCGTGCATTGTCCACGAGATAAGAACAAATGTCACGCGTTGTGCAAATTATTCTGACATTTCAACGAACTATGTTACAATAGTATTACAAAGTTAGTTAGGGAAACAGGGGTGTAGGATTTTGAGTACTTCAAAAACAAAAAATCTATCAGAACGCACTTCACACGAAAAGATTTTCGAATTATATTTATTCGTGAATCCATTGGGATCATATTGTTATCGTTGTGAAAATGAACTATTAAAATTTGTTCGCAATTCTGAGTTTAAGGTACATTACCAATTCGTAACGTTTCATAATTTACAAACGGTTAATCAATATATGAAAAACCAAAAGTTAGATGAAACGGACTTAGATTTAAGAAACGAAATTTATACAAAAATATATGATGCAGCACTTTCGTATAAAGCTGCCCTCTTACAAGGAAAACGTCCTGGTCGTCAATTCTTATTTGAGCTGCAACACCAAATTCATCATCACAATCGTGATTACAGCAAAGAGTTACTCGATGAAATATTAGATAATATTGAAATCGATAAGAAAATGTTTTACGAAGATAAAGCTAGTCCTGCTGTGAAAACAGCGTATGACCGTGATTTACAAATTGCTCAAGAGATGAACGTGACTCACACACCTTCTCTTGTCATCTTCGATAATTCAAATCATTCTTATGGAATCTTACTGGCCAACAGTATTACGGCTGATACCATTAGTGAAATTTGTAATGGGGAGCCTCTACCAGAATGTCCAGAAGTGAAACGACTTGTAGAAGTTCGCTCACGCCATAACTTAGCAAAAGTCGTTAATATGAATCGTTAATATACAAAAACTCCTCCATCTGGAGGAGTTTTCTTTATACACTCTTTATAACAAAATAACTCCGAGAGTAAGAACTCTCGGAGTTTATTTTGTTATTCGCTCATAAGAGCTTCTAATTGAGATAGACGTTGTTCGAACACGTCGAATGCGTCGTATAAGTAGTCTTTCTTCGTCATGTCTACGCCGGCTTTTTTCATTACTTCGATTGGAGCGTCGCTGCGTCCTGCACGTAAGTAAT
>CAUUUT010000044.1:0-5637 GCA_963548485.1 uncultured Streptococcus sp. | reverse complement strand
TCTTTTGTTTTAAGCCTTTATTTGTAAGGAATTGGACAATATTTCAACCCTCACATCGATTAAAATCCACACTTATTGCGTTATATTATTATACACAAAATCCCAAGCATCGTCAAGGTCGACAACACTTGGGAAATTTAGATTTTATCTAGTTTTTTGGGACTAATACGTGCCCTCTTCTACTGATTGATTCTTCACGATTTTCACAATCCGACTTGTTCCAAGACGACTTGCTCCTAATTCGATGAATTTTTCGGCATTTTCAACGCTAGAAATCCCACCGGCAGCCTTCACAAGAACGTCTTCGCCAACGTGTTTCTTCATTAATGCTACGTGCTCAAATGTTGCACCAGCTGTTGAGAAACCTGTTGAAGTCTTGATGAATTCCGCTCCTGCTTTTGTTACGACTTCACACATTTTGATGATTTCTTCTTCTGTAAGAAGCGCTGTTTCGATAATGACTTTTAAAATATGACCGCCACATGCTTCATGAATTTGACGAATTTCATCTTCAACTACATCAAAACGTCCGTCTTTCACATCTCCAATATTGATGACCATATCGATTTCTTTTGCACCATTTTGGATAGCGTCTTTTGTCTCGAAGACTTTTGTCGCTGTTGTGCTATAGCCGTTCGGGAATCCGATAACGGTACAGATCGCTAATTTGCCATCCACATATTCGCTAGCACGTTTGACAAAAGAAGCTGGGATACATGCTGAAGCTGTTTCGTACTTCATCGCATCATCCAAAATCTCTTTAATCTCGCTCCAAGTTGATGCTGGCAATAGCAATGTATGGTCTACTGTTTTCAAGATTTCTTTGATTTCCATATAATCCCTCTTTCCTATTTTGCGCGGTCTTCCTTAATTAAGTTACGAAGTGCTTCAACGGCAACTTTAATCGCTGCTTCTGTATCATGAACGATTGGGTTTGATAACCCTGCTGCCTCGCGTTCTTGGTTTCCTACTACTAGGAAAGTAGATCCAACGCGAACACCTAAGTGGCTTGCTACAACAAACAATGCTGCAGATTCCATTTCAGACGCCTTCACTCCAAGACGTTTCCAAGCTTCCCATTTATTTTGAAGGTCATAACTAACTGGCATCACTTGTGGTTCGTGTTGTCCGTAGAAAGAATCTTTACATTGAACAACGCCTGCATGTGTTGTGTAGCCTAAGCCTTTACCAGCTTTCATCAGTGCTGTGACTACATCGTAGTTGGCAATCGCTGGGAATTCGATTGGTGCGTACTCACGTGTTGTTCCTTCTGTACGAATCGCACCTGTCGCAATCACGATGTCGCCGCCTTTAACGTCAACATCAATCCCGCCGCAAGTTCCTACACGCACAAATGTATCTGCACCACTGCGCACTAATTCTTCAAGTGCGATTGCAGCAGATGGTCCACCAATCCCTGTTGATGTCACACTGACTTTTTCTCCATCTAAATAACCTGTATAAGTCACGTACTCGCGATTATCTGCCACCAGTTTTGCATCTTCAAAATGTTCTGCGATTTTTGCACAACGTTTTGGATCCCCTGGTAAAATCACATAACGACCTACATCGCCTTTACGTGTGTGAATATGATATTGTAATCCTTCTTCTGCATATTTCATGAAAAACTTCCTTTCCTTGCACTAACCGTGCCCTGATATTACCCTAGCAAACTAGGAAGGGGCCATGGTTTTTCCATAGCCCCAGATAGGAGGATGATGACAAATCTTCATCAAATAATTATGCCTATAAATGCCTGATGCAAGTATAGTTGAAAGGATTAAATAATTGGATATACAGTTACCATAATTATCTATATTTGCCTTTTCATCCCTCTACACTCACCAATATTTTACCAAAATCACCCTTCTTTTGCAAACGGTTCATTTTTGATTTTGGATAGCCTAGCTTTATTTTTTTATCGGCTAAAAGCTCATCTAACAGCTCCCACAAACACGCCTCCATCTGGCTTTCAGGATTCGGAACAGGGCGCATAAGCGGGCGCCAAACTTCTCCCACTTGCTTTACAAAATCCATCATTTCAACGTCTCCTGTGTAAGCCATTTGTTCCAACAGGATCCACGCATGTCCCTTCCAGACAAGATTGGGTACCTTAAACGTCTCTGCATAAATCGGAAAGGTCAAAAAACGGCTTGGCAAATCTTCGAGAGTTTGCCTGCATCGATATAACTTCACGAGAAATGCCCTCGTTAGCGGAGAGGCTAATTTCTTAAAGAGCATCGTGTCTCTTGGCGTCCACTCTATCGCTCCATCTGGCTTCAAGTGTGCTTTTACTGGAACAGAATCTTCGACCAGCTTTCTCCATTTTTTCCACGAGAAGGCCACAAGCGGTACTCGTACGACTTGAAACGTCATCTGCTGCGAACGAGGTTTTACCTTGATTTGCGTATGAAAAATCACCTCACCCTTCACAAAGAAAATAAGATAGTTCCCAAGTTGGGGATGGTATTTCATTAAGTAGCTAAAGGTGTCCGTTAATTTATGCTGACTCTCATAATTCTCACCTAGAACCCAGTCAACCGACATTTCAATCTCTCCCAAATGTCGTGTTCGCTCCACAATTTCTTCTGTAGGAATCACACTGCATTGATATTCGATGCACCACGTACGTTTCTCCTCTGTCACAACGATATCGGGAATTTGTTCAATCGACGCTATATAAGGTTCGAGTTCTGCATGAAACCCATGGCTCTTTAAACTCTCCAGCAATAAATGTTTTCCCTCTTGATGTGCAATTGTTTCTTCCTGACGATGTTTTTTAGGCATATGTGAAAAGAACACGACGCCATTTCTTGAAACTTTTCTAGTCACTTCTTCTCCACATTCCGGGCAAAAATAAACTTCATCTTCTTTAATTTGTGTGGCATGAATCAACTCTCCTGTTTTGGTTCTAACGATATTCATATCTATCACCTCAACATAAGATATGAAAAAATCTCTCTAAGAGACTTAGAGAGATTTCATTCATTAGATTAAGTTTGCGTCTTTGAGAAGTTCTTCAATCATCGTACCTTTGATTTTCTTCGAAGCACGTTTTTCAAATAATTTTACTAAGAACGGAACTTTCACATCGGCTAATTTCTTGCCATCCATCAAGCGGTTGGTTGATTTTGTAAGAACACGTAAATCATAAGCTGATGCAAATACTTCTGGTACACCACGATCAACATCAAGCAATGTATACACAGCTTCCATCGCTGTACGAACAGAATATTCGGTTGTAAACACTGTATCGCGAGGAGTTTCTGCGAAGTTACCAATGAAGGCAATGTTCTTAGAACCATTAGGGACAACGAGTGGACGGTCTCCGTCTTTACGAGCCATGAAGTAGCTTGTGATATAAGGCATGTAGCAAGGAACAGTGTTGCATCCTTGGCTAGCAAATTCATGAATCAATTCTTCTGGAACACCCATGTGATATAACCATTCTTCGGCAATTTCAATTCCTGTACATTCTTCAATTGGTTTTTTCACGTAGTTTCCTTCAATTCCTGAATATAATCCGTAAATCCAAACAACTAATTCATCTTTACTTTGGGCTTTGAAGTGTGGTTGACGGTTTAATGTGTAGCTCATCATCCAGTTTGAGTCACGAACGGTTACGATTCCTCCTGTCACCACTTTACCAGCATAAGGGTCACGTTTAGAGATTTTTTGAATGTACTCAGCAATCTGTTTGTCTTTTACAGTTGTAGTGGCTGAAACGAACCAGCTTTGCTCTGGTAAGTTTTCACAGAATACTTCAGGATGTCCGAAACGTTCATCTTGTTTCGCTAAGTTTTTCCATAGGCTCCATGAACCACCTAATTCTTTTGAAATTGGAGCTGGAGTGTTGTTATCCCCGTATGTTGTCGCAGCAGTAATACTTCCGTTTGTCACGAATACTAAATCATTTTCTGTTAAATTGCGTGTTTCTAAAACGCCACCTACTTCTAACACAAGTTCTTTAGCAATCATGTCGCTTCCAACATGTTCAACAATCACATTTTTAACAACTGTATCGTATTCGAATTGAACATTATGTTTTTTCAAATAATTTACGATTGGTAAAACGAGTGATTCATATTGATTGTATTTAGTAAATTTCAATGCAGATAAGTCAGGTAGACCATCGATATGGTGAATGAAACGTAAGATGTAACGGCGCATTTCAATCGCTGAATGCCATTTTTCAAATGCAAACATACTAGCCCAGTAAGTCCAGAAGTTTGATTCGAAGAACTCTTCACTGAATACATCGGTGATTTTTAACCCTTGCAATTCAGATTCGGATGTCATATATAATTTCACCATTTCTTCACTGGCTTTATCGCTTAAAGTGAATTGACCATCGTCTGGGATGCGTTGTCCTCTGTTTTCAATCACGCGGCAATGTGAGAAGTTAGGGTCTTCTTTATTAAGCCAGTAGAACTCATCTAACACAGATGCATCTTCGACTTCTAGTGAAGGAATCGATCTGAATAAATCCCATAAACATTCGAAGTGATCTTCCATTTCACGTCCACCACGAATAATAAATCCGCGTGTTGGATTTAAAATTCCGTCTAAACTTCCTCCTGCAAGCGGAAGCTCTTCTAAAATATGGATGTTTTCTCCTTTCATTTGGCCATCTCTTACTAAGAAAGCCGCTGCTGATAAGGATGCAAGTCCTGATCCAACTAAATAAGCTGATTTTTGATCAACGCCTTGTGGTTTTTTAGGGCGAGCAAATGCTTCGTAATTTCCATTTGAATGATACATAGTAATTCCTCCTAGTTCCTGAAAATCAGGTTTTGTTCTTTACAACCCTTACTTTACTCCCGTTTTACACAAAGCACCATAGACAAAAAAATCCCAATGTCCAAACTTTGGACACTGGGATGGAATTGTAAAGTTTTTACCCCGAAATCCGAGCTACAATTGTTCCAATCATGACTTGTTCGATTTTTTCAACGAGTTCTTTGGCAGTGCCGGGCATTTGACGGCTAATCCAATCAAGCCCCACACCAACGAGCGCATACGTATAAAATTCAATCGAGAATTGTACCTGCTCTGCTTCTTCTCCACTAACATTGATTTCATTGAAAATCAAATCCGTCAAGAAACGTTCCACTTCCCGTTGCAAGAGCCGCTCTACGTTTTCTCTGCTGACAGACCGATACGTGTTAAGGACAAAGTTGCGATTGTCATCCATATATTGGAATAGTGCCTCTAGAGCATCTTGCCAATTCTCATAAGAAATATTTTCTCCAAGCGTAATGTGCGCCTCATTTAAATAAATCCATTCCACTAATTCATAAATATCATGAAAATGATTATAGAATGTTTGACGGCTAATGCCACACTTTTTTGTTAAATCTTGTACGGTAATTTTCGTCAATGGCTTTTCATTCATTAATTCTTTTAGCGTATTGGCTAACATCTTTTTTACAACAAGTGTCATTTGTATCCCTCTGTTTCATGAAGAAAAAGAGCGGGTTCCCCCACTCTTTATTTTTCTAAATTCTTTTCTTGTACGATATCCCATGAGAACCCTAAGGCACCTTCACCAAGGTGAGTTCCTACAACAGGTCCAAAATACGATAATGAAGTACGTAATTTAGGATATTGTTCTTGCATTTTTTGTCTCCAAGCTTC
>CAUUUT010000043.1:0-5717 GCA_963548485.1 uncultured Streptococcus sp. | reverse complement strand
TAGAAAGAAGGAACCCGAATGGGAAATAATCCAAAACCTCAAGGTGCGGTTCAAACCGGACTTGAGTCGAAAAAAGTTTCCGTTTGGATATTATTTTTAGCGGTATTATTAACAGGAGTATTGACTTATTTTGGAACGAGCTATGCCATGAAAGGCTCACAAAACGAAGTAGCTCAAACCAATACAAAGAGTATTTCAAATAAGGCTACTACAAAATCAAGTGATACTCTTACAAAAGAGGATTTAGCAAAACTAGAACTTGTATATGATACTCTTGTATCTGGTTATGTGGATAAAAACCTTAATAAAGATGATATTATCAACGGTGCCTTAAAAGGAATGGCAGAGGCTACAGGTGATCCATATACGAACTATTTAGTAAATGACGAAACGGCTGCAATCGATGAAACAATGACAGGTTCATTCGGAGGAATCGGTGCAGAATTACGTTCTGAAAATAACCATGTGATTATTAGTAATACACGTGAAGGAACACCAGCTCAAAAGATTGGTCTTCAAGAAAATGACGTGATTTTAAAAGTGAATGGCGAAGACGTGGAAGGGAAAAGTATTTCTTATGTCGTTTCTAAGGTCCGTGGGGAAGTGGGAACAGATGTCACACTTACAATTCAACGTGGTACACAGGAATTAGAAGTAAAAATCACTCGTGCTAAAATTGCCATTGAAACGGTTAAAGGTACTGTAGATTCAACGGATGCGACGATTGGCCATGTTCAAATCAACTCATTTGCTAAAAACACTGCTAAAGAAGTTGAACAAGCTGTTACGGATTTACGCGAAAAAGGCGTTAAGAAATTTATCTTTGACGTACGTTATAATCCTGGTGGTTTATTAGATCAAGCGATTATGATTGCGAATATGTTTGTAGAAAATGGAAAAACAATCTTAAACGTTGAAGATCGTGATGGAAACATTAAATCATATAATGCTTCAGAAAAATATGGTACTTTCAAAATTACAGAACCATATGTATTACTGGTAAACGAAGGCAGTGCTTCTGCTTCTGAAATTTTAGCAGCAGCCTTGGAAGAGTCTGCAGATGCTAAATTAATCGGTAAGAAGACTTATGGTAAAGGAACAGTTCAATCTGTTGTTGAGGTCGGTGAAAATGCTGAATTGAAATACACAATGGCGAAATGGTTAACACCTAACAAAACGTGGATTCATAAAACAGGTATCGAACCAACAGAAGAAGTATCAATGCCAGATTATTACAACATCACTATTATCGATACACGTGAAGTTGTTAAAGAAGGTGCTGTTTCTGACAATGTGAAAACAATTGAAACTATCCTTAAAGGCTTAGGATATGATGTGACAGCAGATGGTTATTTTGATAGTAAAACAACGGAAGCTGTTAAAGAGTTCCAAAAATCAAAAGGATTACCTGAAACTGGAGAAGTTGATGAGAAAACTGGTACTGCTTTAATGAGTGCAATTCGTGATGCATTAAAGCAAAATGATACTCAATATAAAGCTGCTGTAAAAGCTTTACAATAACAAAGGAGGATGGGAATGAACGAAGAAAACCAAATGGAAAATTCGATCTTTTCTTCTATTGAGGAGAGATTAAACTCTCGTAAGGAACAGGGAAATGATAAGAACAAAAAGAAATTACATCCAATTTTAGAAGAAATTTTAAGTTGGATTTGGTCAATTGCCGTTGCTAGTGTTATTATGGCGATCCTCTATTTCTTTGTTGGGCGTCCATTCACAGTCAGTGGACAATCGATGTATCCAACCCTTCATAATGGAGATCATATGATTATGTCGAAATTGGGGGACATTAACCGTTTTGACGTAGTTGTACTACAAGCTCCAGATGAAGATAAAGAATACATTAAACGTGTCATCGGAATACCTGGTGATACGCTCGAAGTAAAGAATGGAATTCTTTATATTAATGGAAAAGCAGTAGATCAACCGTTTATCAACACAAATAACGATAAGAAGACTGTTTTCATCGATGACTTTACATTGAAAGAGTTGACTGGAGAGGATAAAGTTCCCGAAGGAAAATACTTTGTAATGGGAGATAATCGTGGAGTTTCTAAAGATAGTCGAATGATTGGATTTATTGATAAGTCAGCCATTGAAGGGAAAGCCGTATTTACAGTATGGCCAATCAACCGTATCAATGGAATGAAAGACTATTCTAATTTATATCAATAAAGAGTGAAGAGACAGATTACTGTCTCTTTTTCTTTTATCTGAGAAATATTTTAGAACGGAAAACGATTTCAGTTTTGTTGACTTTCCATTAAAAAATTCGTAAAATAATAAGGTACATTTTTAAAGGAGGAAGAGTATGGATCAAGTTTTTGTGCGTTCATTTGACGCGATGTTAGAGCTAAGACATTTTACATCGATTATTCTCGCATGTATTTGCGGTCTATTAATTGGATATGAACGTAAAGCCAGAAATAAACAAGCCGGTGTTAAAACGCACGTAATTGTTTGTTTAACTTCCGCTTTAATGATGATTATTTCTAAAGAAGCGTTTTTAGATACACCAGACTATGACACTTCTCGTGTTGCTGCACAAATCGTCAGTGGTATTTCCTTTATCGGTGGGGGTATCATCTTTATGCGTGATAAGAAAATTAGCGGTTTAACAACGGCTGCTGGTATTTGGGCAACTTCAGGTATCGGAATGGCGATTGGCGGTGGATTCTGGTTCTTTGGCTTTGTATGTAGTGTATTTGTTATGTTAATCCAATGGTTAACACATGACTTTACAAAACAACACCAAATTTATCAAGCAAGTATTAATGGAACAGTAGGAGATATTTCACTCGTTCACGATATATATCAGTATTGTAATTTAGATCAATATCAAATTGCGAATGTAGATGTTAAAGATATCGGCTGGAAATTTGAAATTAATATTCAGATTGAAAATGACAAACAAATTTCGATTGATGATATTGAAGCTACGATTCGGGAGCGTCATATTGACTTTAAGATTAAGAAAGTGAAGTTTAAGTCGTCAGAAAATAATCCACAATAATAATGAAGAGATTGGTAATATACCAGTCTCTTTTTTGTTGTATAAGTGTCATATTGCTATTCAATTCAGAAACTGATACACTAAGTTCATAACTGAACAGATTATTTATATTTTGCACCATAAAGGAGACTTGTATGATGAATAGAGAAGAAGTCGTTTCATTGCAACATCGACGTTATGCTACGAAAAAATTTGACCCTGCACGTCGCATTTCCGATGAAGATTGGGCCTCCCTTGTAGAAGTTGGGAGATTAGCACCATCTTCACTTGGTTTTGAGCCTTGGAAAATGCTTCTATTAAACAACACAGAAATGAAGCAAGATTTAAAATCAATAGCTTGGGGTGCAGTCTCAATGCTTGATGGAGCTAGTCATTTTGTAATCTATTTGGCTCGTAAAGGCGTAAACTACGAAACTCCTTATATCGAAAAATTAATGCAAGAAGTTAGACATAGAAGTTATGATCCGGAATCTGCTTATGCGCATCGTATTAAGAGCTTCCAAGAAAGTGATTTTAAGCTAAATGATGAACGTTCACTCTTTGACTGGGCTAGTAAACAAACCTATATTCAAATGGCGAATATGATGAATGCGGCAGTTTTAATGGGAATGGATTCTTGTCCGATAGAAGGCTTCGACAAAGATAAAGTGGAAGCATATTTAGAATCAAAAGGCGTTCTTGATACATCCGAATTTGGAGTATCCGTCATGTGTGCTTTTGGATATCGCAACGAAGAAATTAAACCAAAAGTTCGTTGGAATACAGAAAGTATTTATGAAGTAATCGATTAGTTGTATATTAAATAAATGAAATCTCAGTACAATAGTAATGGATAGTTGCTACTGTGCTGAGGTTTTTCATTATTGGATTAAGGAAGAAAACGGAAAAATGAGCTAAAACATGGTATAATGTTTGTTGGTTCTATATGAATGATTTATTGAATATTAAATAGAAAGGATTCGAAACGTATGGCAACAATCCAATGGTTCCCAGGGCATATGGCTAAAGCACGCCGGGAAGCTACAGAAAAATTAAAACTCGTCGATGTTGTGATTGAAATGGTGGATGCTCGTATTCCAGAATCAAGTCGCAATCCTATTATCGAAGAAATTAAAGGACAAAAGAAACAATTAATCTTATTAAACAAAGTCGATTTAGCCGATCCATCTCAAACGAAACGCTGGAACGACTACTTCACAAGCCAAGACATTAAGGTTCTTACAACCGAAGCTAAAGATGGAAAGGGAATCAAACAAGTAAAAGCTGCGATTAAAGAATTAATGGCGCCTGTATTTGAAAAGAATTTTGAAAAAGGAATTCGTCCTAGACCGATTCGCTTAATGGTTCTTGGAATTCCAAACGTTGGGAAATCAACCTTTATCAATCGTATGATTAATAAAAATCAAGCTGAAACTGCCAACCGTCCAGGTGTTACAAAGGGACAACGTTGGTTAAAAATCGGAAATGACTTCGAGTTGTTAGATACACCAGGGATTCTATGGCCAAAGTTTGAAAGTGAAGAAGTTGGTAATAAACTAGCTCTGACGGGTGCTATTAAAGACGCACTCCTTCATATGGATGATATTGCGCTATTTGCTCTAGGTCAGTTTAAATTAGATTACCCAGCGTATTTAAAGAAGGCATATCGATTAACCGATGATGATTTAGAACTTTCAAACGTCGATTTATTAATGTTAATTACTAAAAATTTAGGCTTTAAAGATGACTATGAGAAGGCGAGTGAACGAATTGTATTTGATATTCGTTCAGGGAAATTAGGGCGTTATACACTAGATCAAGCGCCCGTCTCTTTACCGGAGGAAGTATAATGGAAAAACGTTCCATCAAAGAAATTAAATTGATTCTTGAAGAAATTCAAACGTTATCGGATGAGCGTTTAACAGAGCTTCGAGGTGACGACCGTAAAGGCGTTCAAGATTTAATTGCCAAATTTGAACGTCAATATGCCAAAAAAGCAGAACGCGCTGCTCACTTTGAAGAAATGCAAAACTTTGAACGTGCTGCTAAACAAAAAGGATATCACTTGGTTGCAGGGATTGATGAAGTGGGTCGTGGGCCACTTGCTGGTCCTGTAGTTGCGGCTTGTGTCATTCTTCCTGAAGGGATGGAAGATATCGGATTGGATGATTCAAAGAAATTAAGTGCCAAGAAACGAGCTGAAATCTTTGAAATTATTAAGGAAAAAGCCGTTGCGATTGGTATTGGTATTGTCGATGCATTTACGATTGATAAAATTAATATTTATGAAGCGAGTAAAGTGGCAATGAAGAGAGCGGTTGAATTGTTGCCCGAACAACCAGACTATTTATTAATCGATGCAATGAAACTTGAAACGGGGATTCCAGGAGAAGGAATCATTAAAGGGGACGCAAAGAGCGTTTCTATCGCTGCAGCAAGTATTGTGGCTAAAGAGGTAAGAGACCAAATGATGAAGGATTACGAACAACTGTATCCTGGTTACGGCTTTGCACAAAATGCAGGTTATGGTACAAAAGCTCATCTTGAAGGTCTTGAAAAATTAGGGCCAACACCGATTCACCGCATGACTTTTGCGCCGGTCAAAGACTATCAATAAAAACCAAAACAGAACTCTTTCTCGTAAATAGTATTGAAAGACTATTTCGAGAGGGAGTTTTTTTATGATTTGGACAAAACGTAGATTACT
>CAUUUT010000042.1:0-5749 GCA_963548485.1 uncultured Streptococcus sp. | reverse complement strand
TCCCGTACTTTCATACGACCATCAAGGGAGGCATAAGGATCTTGGAAAATCATTTGCGCTTCTTTACGAAACTCGAGTAATTCTTTTCCTTTTTTCAAATTCGCGATATCTTTTCCTTCGAAGAGAATTTCGCCGTCAGTTGGTTTGTATAAGCGAAGCAAGGCACGTCCAGTCGTTGATTTCCCTGAACCAGACTCCCCTACGAGACCGAATGTTTCGCCTTCAAAAATCTCAAAGGAAATATCATCAATGGCCTTCACCACATTTTTCTTCGAACCAAAATACTGTTTTAAGTGTTTTACTTCAATCAGTTTTTTTCTGTTTTCTGAATTAGTCATGCCCCTGTCCTCCTTCTCCAAAGAAGATGTTGCGTCTTCTTACGATTTCTTCAGGAACAGGTACTTTTGGAGCACGCGGGTCCAAGAGCCATGTTGCTGCAAAATGTGTTGGACTCACTTCAAACATTGGCGGTTCCTTCACACGGTCAATCTCGAGCGCCACATCACTACGAAGTGCAAAGGCATCTCCGACTGGTGGGTCGAGTAAGTCTGGTGGACTTCCAGGAATCGCATAGAGCGTATCTCCTGTATGCAATGTTGGCATTGAACGAAGTAATCCCCATGTATAAGGATGTTGCGGGTTGTAGAATACTTCATCCGCAGTTCCGACTTCAACGACTTTTCCAGCATACATAACGGCTACACGGTCTGCGACATTCGCCACAACACCAAGGTCATGCGTGATAAAGATAATCGCCATTTGGAATTTTTGTTGCAGTTCTTTTAAAAGCTCTAAAATTTGTGCTTGAATCGTCACGTCAAGCGCCGTTGTCGGTTCATCGGCAATCAGCACATCTGGATTACATGCCAAGGCAATGGCGATGACAATCCGTTGACGTTGCCCACCAGAGAATTGGTGAGGATATTGTTTCATACGCTCTTTGGCATTTGGAATACCAACAAGCTCTAGCAATTCTTCAGCACGTTTATCAGCTTCTTCTTTTGAAGCTTTCTCGTGCTTTATAATCACTTCTGTAATTTGTTTTCCAATCTTCATCGTAGGGTCGAGTGACGTCATTGGGTCTTGGAACACCATGGCGATTTCCTTCCCACGAATCGATTGCATATCGCGTTCGCTCTTTTCAAGAATATTTTCACCTTTAAAAGTGATAGTCCCCTCTTTAACGACCGCATTATTCGATAATAGTTTCATGATACTTTTGGCAGTCACACTTTTCCCTGAACCGGATTCACCGACCAGAGCCAGTGTTTCGCCTTTTTGTAACTTCAGATTCACTCCACGAATCGCTTGTACTTCTCCCGCAAATGTTTCGAAGTGGATTCGTAAGTTTTCAATCGATAAAATAGTTTCGCTCATTCGAATCCTCCTAGTCTTTCATTTTCGGGTCAAAGGCATCTCGTAAACCGTCTGCCAATAAGTTAAAGCTAATCATTAGAACACAGAGTACTCCTGAAGGGAACCACATCAAGTGAGGATAGATACGGAATGTTTTGTACCCCCCATTAATAAGGGCTCCAAGAGACGCATCTGGGCTTGGAATCCCGATTCCTAGGAAGCTTAAGAAGGCTTCAAAGAAAATCGCTGATGGGATAGAGAACATTGTCTGAATGATGATTAAACCTGCCATATTCGGCAATAAGTGTTTAAAAGCAATCTTCCAGAAACTTTGTCCTAGAGCACGAGACGCTAAAATGTATTCTAAATTCTTTTGTTTCAAGGTTTGCGCACGAACGACACGCGCCATCGTTACCCAGCTTGTAAATCCAATCGCGATAATAATCGACACGAGACCTGGTTTTAATACGAGTAACATTAATACAAGAATGATTAAGTTTGGAATCGCTGAGATGATTTCTAAGAAACGTTGCATCACATTATCCACACGTCCGCCGAACCATCCAGAAATAATACCGTAAGTCACACCAATCGTAATATCAAACAACGCTGCCACAAAAGCGATAATGAGCGATGTTTGTGTTCCGTAAAGCACACGTGAGAATAAATCACGACCAAGGTTATCTGTCCCAAAGAAGAAGTTGACGCCTTCTGGAACCCCTTGTTGTGCATACACATCGACGCCGTTACGGTATCCGTTGAAGAGTCCTGGAATACGCGCTGGTAAGTTGGCAAATTCGGTATTTTGTTCCAATGGATCAAACGGTGCAATGACAGGCGCTAAGACCGCTAGTAGCACAATGACTAAAATAATAAAGAGCGATACTAAGGCTCCTTTATTTTTCGTCAATCGTCTCCATGAATCTTGTAAGAAGTTAAGAGAAGGTGCAGCGATTTTTTCACGGTCAGCACTCTGCGTTAAATCCACACGTTGGAATAACTCTTTTTCTGTTAATTCTGCCATTACGCTTCCCCTCCTTCATCAGTAATACGAATACGAGGATCAATCCATCCGTATAGCAAGTCTACAATAAAAATGACAAATACGAGCAATGCCGAGTAAAGCATTGTCACACCCATAATCGTTGGGTAGTCATTCGTTAAAATCGATTTTACAAACTGTTCCCCAATCCCAGGAATCGCGAAGATGTTTTCGATGACCATCGACCCTGTCATGAGTCCAACAAGCATTGGTCCAAGGATAGTCACCAGTGGAATAATCGCATTTCTAAATCCATGCTTGAACGCGACTTCGAAACGGCTTAATCCCTTCGCACGCGCCAGTTCAATATAGTCGGAATGCAATACTTCGACCATTTCCGTTCTGACAAAACGCGCCGAATCGGCAATTGGTGAAATCGCCAGCGCCATTGTTGGAAGAATCGAAGAGATAAACCCTTGATTCCATAGTGCAATCGGTAGAATTGGGAAAATCACTCCAAAGATTAATTGAAGCACAACGGCAAACACGAAACTTGGTACCGAACGTCCAATAATTGCAAAGAATGTTGCGAGTGTGTCCACCCATGTATTTTGTTTCATGGCTGCAATCATCCCAAGTAGCGAACCGACCACTGTCCCGAAGATTAAGGCTTGGAATCCTAATTGGAAACTTGGCCCTACACGAGAGAAAATCAGGTTTGCGACGGTTGAGTTATATTGGA
This sequence comes from uncultured Streptococcus sp., assembly GCA_963548485.1. Classification (GTDB taxonomy): domain Bacteria; phylum Bacillota; class Bacilli; order Lactobacillales; family Aerococcaceae; genus Granulicatella. Next base: position 2,669 of record CAUUUT010000042.1, on the reverse strand, counting down.
ACGATTGTCCAAAGTCCAAACGGAATAATCCAGTAATATAAATCAAATATTGAACAAATACAGGCTTATCGAGTCCATACTTGGCATTCATAATTTCTAGTTGTGCCTGCGTTAACTGTTCTTCATTGGCATATGGAGATCCAGGTAATAGTTTCATTAGAAAGAATGTAATCGTAGCAATCAGAAATAAGGTTAGAAACATGTAGAATACACGTTTCCCGATATATTTTAAATAGTTTTTCAACTCTGCACCTCCATTGATATCTTCATTTTGTTTCATCATACTATCTTAAGAATTAAAGTTTCAACTAATTAGTTTCAACCTAGTCGTTGCGCATTGCCCAAAGTTCTGCTACAGTGAAAAGAACGACACGAAAAGGAGGAAGCTTATGTCATTTGACTATAAAAAAATAGGAGTCGTTTCTGGAATCCTACTATTATTATGTATTGGCTATGTAATGCTGACGGGTCCCTTTAGTCTTCTTGCCCTCAGCAACGCTCTTTTTATGTGCGCACTTGTTTGTTTAATAATCGGTATTTTTGCCTATTTAAGTCGCACCGACTTCTTCACCCTTTTCCTGAAGAGCTTCACTCCGAATAAGGAGCATTCAAAGCACACCCTCTTTACCGCATCATCGACGGTTCTCTTTCTTGAGGTAGCCGCAGTTCTTGGAATTCTATCCATCTTATTTGGAATCTTCCTATTATAAAATGAAAAGCCGCGTTCTCGTAAGAGTTCACGGCTTCTTTTGATTATAGTTCTGCAGCTTTTTTCTCAGCTTTTTCTTTTTCGATTTCTTCGCGTAATTCAGGAAGAATCTGCGTGAAATCCATACGAAGTTCTGGTCGCAATGATGGTTCCACTTTTCGAACGAAGTGGAATGTCGATAAGCGTTCCATGACGCTTTCGGCTTCATCTTTCGCAACATATAAATAGATATATTTTAAGCGTTTCGAAATATAGTGAATATTCCCAAACTTCTTCAACTGTTTAATTGGTTTCAATGTATACAACCAAACAACGAGTGCTTGTCTTTCTTGTTGCTCCATTGTTTCTCCCTTCTACATAGCTTTTAATTCGATAATTTTTTCTTCTTCCTCTTCTGGAAGTTCTTGTCTTGTTGGTGGCGAAGTTTGTTCGCGACTTTCTTTATCACGTCGCACGGCCCATAGTACTAAACCAATTCCGGCACTAGAAGCAAAGAAGCTCGACCCACCGTAACTAATTAGCGGTAATGGTACCCCTGTTAAAGGCGCTACCCCCACAAGTGCTCCGATATTAATTCCTGATTGAATCAAGAATAAAATCGCCACACCGTAACATAAGTATTTTCCAAATAGATTACGACATTTATTTCCTTTATGAATAATCGCGATGATTAAACCAAATATCGCAAGAAGTAAAATAAAGATTGTAATAAATCCTAACTCTTCACCGACAATCGCTAAAATAAAGTCAGTATGGGCTTCTGGTAGGAATCCCGTTTTTTGAACAGAATTCGATAACCCTGTTCCAATCCAGCTACCTCTTGATAATCCAAGATAGCCTTGAATCGATTGATAACCAGCACCTGTTGGATCACTCCACGGATTATGGAACGATGTAAAACGACTTAATTGGTACGCTTTTAATCCGAATTTCTCAAAAATCGAAGCGTCTAAATAAGTGAGGCCGTATAACCCAGCAAAGGCAGCGCCCCAAATCGCTAGTGCGCGGTTCGACACCCCTGTCATAAGACCAAGTAGAACGGCAACTCCTGCAATAATGATGGACGTTCCTAAGTCCGGTTGTAGCATAACCATTCCGATGAAGAAAGCTGTAATTCCAGCAGGAATGAGATAGAATCTCCAATCGCGTTTGCTACGCTCGTTCTTACTATAAATATAAGCCGATGTCCAAATCACAAATAGTTTTACTAACTCGGACGGTTGTAAGCTAAAGAGTTTCAAGTTAATCCAACTCTTCGCCCCGTTTACACCAGGTGTAAATAATACAATCACTAGCAGGATAAAAATCACGCCTGCTACTCCCATCATGACTTTTTCTTCCTTCAAGAATTTCTCAGGAAGAACGGAAATCCCTAGCGCCATCATAATTCCGATGATGATAAAGACAAACTGCTTCACCATGAATGCCTCTGAGTTCCCTTGATTGGCAAGAGCGTAATAACTACTTGCACTATAAATCATGACGAGTCCGAAAATTGAAAGTACTGAATACAATCCCATAATGAGCGGATCCACATTGAGAAGGTGCTTCATTTTTTCATGAAAATTTAACACGTCAAGCCTCCTCTAATTTTGGCGCGACTCTTCGTATACTTGTGTATACATGTCGTTTAATGCGTATTCTAAATCGGCCATAATTTTGTGGCCTTCGTTCGCGTGAATTAATCCAAGTGAAACTGCGAAATCCACTTGTTTCGATAAACCGAATAATTGTGTGTCGATAATTTCTTCGAATGCTGGGCATTTTGCCAAGCAAAGATGTGTTTTTTGTTTTGAAATGAGTTGATAAATTTGGTTGGCATTTTCTGTCAACTGAACTAAAGCAGGATTTTGAGTCATCTCACACTCCCCTTTCTATATTCCATGCTCAAAGCATATACTCTTTTAGTATACTTGCATCCACAAAAAAATACCACTAATGCAAGTGGAATTTACTGAAA
>CAUUUT010000041.1:0-6165 GCA_963548485.1 uncultured Streptococcus sp. | reverse complement strand
TCCCATAATTGAGATTTCGCAGAAGCAGCCATTTCATTGTACCCTTGATAGTATCCACGCATTAAGCTAAGCGGTGGAATAATCAGTACCGCAGGCGTTAGCGAACGGATGACCAAAATACTATCCGCAATCTCTTCAGGAGTAGCTCCTTTTGCAAAAAGTGGCGCTGCAAAATACATTCCCGCCGCAAAGACAAATCCTAAGAATGTCATAAAGAGCATCGTTCCTTTAAACAATCTCCAACTTGTCTTATAGTCTCTTCTTGCATGGTTATCCGCTACGATTTTAGAAATTGCAACCGGAATTCCTGCCGTTGATATTTGTAATACTAAAGCATAAATATTATAGGCGATAAAATATAGGTAGTTCGCATTATCCCTATCTGCACCCATCCACATTCCCCAAGGAATGATATAGAGAGCTCCAAGCAATCTTGAGACGATATTCCCAATCGTTAACCAAGATGAGCTTTCCAAGAGAATTTGTTGCGAATTTTTCTGATTTCGAATTTTATCACTCAGGCCTACATAAGGCTTTCTTTTAAACATATATTGAAAAATCCTCTTTCTTAAATTATACCAACCATAAGAGTACATTATTTTAATGTAAAATGCTAGCATTCTTATGAAACCTTAAGTAGTTGCTAATTTTTGCATAAAAAAGAACCGAGCCTTTAAGCTCGATTCTTCCTAATGATTAGTCTAATAAACTTGTTTGTCCTTCTTCTTCCACTTCGACAGGAGAAGCAACTCCAATACCATAGTGAGCACGAACTTTTTGGTTCAAGTCTGCTACGACTTCTGGGTGGTCTGCTAAGAATGCTTTTGCATTTTCACGACCTTGACCAATCTTCTCGTCGTTATAAGCATACCACGCACCACTCTTCTTCACGAAGTCGAGGTCTGCTGCCATGTCGAGTAATTCTCCAAGTTGAGAAATTCCTTCTCCATACATGATATCCACAACAGCTGTTTTAAATGGTGGAGCCACTTTATTTTTAACAACTTTGATTTTAGTTTGGTTCCCTAAAATTTCAGTACCTTGTTTGATTTGATCTGCACGACGAACTTCTAAACGAACAGTCGCATAGAATTTCAACGCACGTCCACCAGGAGTTGTTTCAGGGTTCCCGAACATAACGCCCACTTTTTCACGAATTTGGTTGATAAAGATTGCGATTGTTTTTGTTTTGTTAATGGAACCTGATAATTTACGTAATGCTTGAGACATTAAACGAGCTTGAAGACCTACGTGTGATTGTCCCATGTCGCCATCGATTTCGGCACGTGGAACTAACGCAGCTACTGAGTCGACGATAACGATGTCAACTGCTCCTGATGATACTAAAGCATCTGCAATTCCTAATCCTTGTTCCCCTGTATCTGGTTGAGATAATAGTAATTCATCAATGTTAACGCCTAAAGCTTTTGCGTATTCTGGATCTAGAGCGTGCTCAGCATCAATAAACGCTGCAACTCCACCACGTTTTTGAACTTCCGCAACCGCATGCAATGCAACGGTTGTTTTACCTGAAGATTCTGGTCCGTATACTTCAATGATACGTCCACGTGGGAATCCACCTACACCTAATGCGATATCTAAGGCAAGAGACCCTGAAGATACTGTTTGAATTTGTGTATCTACTTTTTCTCCTAATTTCATTACGGCACCTTTACCGTAGCTTTTCTCAATTTTCTTTAGCGCATCTTCCAATGCTCTTTGACGATTTTCATTTTCTGCCATGTTTTAATTCCTCCACGAATTTTAAGTCAAACATATTGTACACTATGTTCTATTCCATGCGCAAGCAATATGCGAACATTTGTTCTTATTTTGTTCGAGCTTGTTTTAATAAATACTTTCTAAGTAGATTCCATCCATATTGGACCGCGAATTCACGGTTATCGTTACGAGTACGTGCAAGGTGTAATTCTAACACTTCAACCTCTGTTTGAGAGGCTAATGCCACGAAAATCGTTCCGACTTCTTTTCCTTCCATTTCACTAGGCCCTGCGACTCCAGTGAAAGAAATTCCCAAATCACTTTGATAATGGAGTCTTGCTTGTTCGGCCATCGCTTTGGCACATTCTGCACTCACCATTCCATATTGATCTAGCAATGTACTGTCGATTCCTAGTTGCGTTTCTTTAGCCTCTCTTTGATAAGCGACTGTTCCACCTTGGAAGTAAGAGGAACTTCCTTCGAACGCCACGACACTTGCTGCAAACAATCCACCTGTTAAACTTTCAGCACAAGCGAGTGTAAGTCCTGATTCTTTTAGTAATTCAACAGTGACTCCCTGTAATGTATTATGGTCTCCATATCCATAGAAGTATTCTCCTACTTGCGATTGGATGAGTAATTCCATGCCATCAAGAAGCTCTGTACATTCTTCTTTGGTTTCTCCATTAGCTGTCAATCGAAGCATCACTTCAAATTTCCCAGCGTATGGTGCAATTGTTGGATTTGTTTGTCCCTCGATTAAATCTTCTAAGATGGTTACGAGACGTGATTCTCCAATTCCAAAGAATCGTAAATAACGAGACTCGAATAAATCTACCTTGCCCATTTTCTTTCTTAAGAAAGGCAACACTTCTTTTTGCATCATCATTTTTAATTCATTTGGTGGTCCAGGTAGAACAATGAATTGACGTCCATCTTTTTCATACCCACAGCCGACTGCAAGTCCATTATGATTTTTAAAGACGGTACCGCCCTCGAATGCGAGTGCCTGTCTACGATTATTTTCACTCATATCGCGATGAGAACGCACGTGAAAATCAATCACTTTCTGAAGAGCTGCCTCATCTTCAATAAGTGGCACTTCTAAAAAGCGCGCCAGCACTTGTTTTGTGATATCATCTGTCGTTGGTCCAAGACCACCAGATAAAATAATCAACTCACTTCTTGAAGCGGCTAATTCAATCGCTTCATACATTCTTTCTTCATTATCCCCAACCACTTGTTGATAGTAAGTTGGAATTGAATTTTTTGCTAATTCTTGGGCTAAGTATGCACTATTCGTGTTTACAATTTGCCCCATTAGTAACTCTGTACCAACTGCAATGATTTCTGCATTCATTGTGTCTCGCCTTCCTTACACTCTTTTTCGTAAAATAAAAAGCCCAAAACAATTGTTTCAGGCTTTTGTTTGTTATTCTGTTTTAGTAAATGAATCCGCAAATACATGTCGATTCTTTACAAAATAATCCAAACCTGAATAGATTGTAAATACTAAACAACTATAAAGTAAGATTTGTCCGATTGGAATTCCAATGGCCTTAAAGAACAAATCATCTGTTAATAGGAAAATAATCGCCAACATTTGAGTAGCGGTTTTTACTTTCCCTGGCCAAGCAGCAGCCATGACTTCGCCATCTGTGACTAATAATAATCGAAGCCCCGTCACTGCTAATTCTCGACAAACAATGATGCTCACGACCCAAGCAGGTGCTAAGTTGAATGAAACAAGCATAATGAATGCACTCATTACTAGCATTTTATCTGCTAAAGGATCAGCAAACTTCCCAAAGTTTGTCACTAATTTGTATTTGCGTGCTAAATATCCATCAAGATAATCTGTAAAACTAGCGACTGCGAAAATAATCATGGCCAAAAAGTGAACAACGCTGATTTGTGAGCCTACAAGACTCATCACACCGAACGCTTCACTTGGCAGGCACATAAGGATGATAAACACCGGAATCATGAAAATTCGCAAAACTGTTAATTTATTTGGTAAATTCATCGAATTCTCCTATTGAATCGTGATATAAATTCTTGTAGCGTTTGAACCTTCAGGAATTTTCAATTCAACACCACCAACTGTAATCGTACCTAATGGAGGATATCCAAAGTCCATACGAATCGTTGTTGTTCCTTCAGGAATCGAACCAGTCACAGTTTGATTTGTTGCTGGAACGCCGTCTGCCACAACTTTACCATCTGCTAAGATTTGTGCCCATAAAGCATTTCTTGCTTCATTTAACACTTTAACGTCTAATGGGAATTTACTTACGTTTGCAATATAGTACAATGCATTTCCGTTTGCATATGAATACGTAACACTCGTCACTTCTGGAGCTGCCGTTGTCGTTGTAGCAACAGTTGTTTCCGCTGCAACTGCTGTTTGCGTTGTAGCTTGAGTCGTTACAGGATTATTACGTTGCGCACGATTGCTAAATACGGCTTGTCCGATTGCAAAAATAATCGCAACGATGAACATTCCTAACAAGATTGTTGGGAAGTAATTTTTTAAAGTATCTGATACTGAAGACCATTTACTCTTGTTTTTATTTAAACGTGAACGATTACTTGAAGCAGTCGTATAAGTTGCCTGTGGAGTTGTCTTCACAGCAGCTTGTGGAATTTCTGACGCATGCTCTTCTAATAAAGCCGCCCCGTCTAGTCCAACTGTGTCAGCAATTTGTTTGATGAACGCGCGTGTATAAAACGCACCTGGCATCAAGTCGAAGTCATTATCTTCAATTGCGATTAAATAACGTTTTTGAATTTTTGTAATTTGTTGCAAGTCATCAAGAGTATAACCTTTTAATTGCCTTGCACTTTTTAAAATTTCTCCGATTGTTTGTGTCATTATTTCACCATCTTTTCATTTTCTCATTGAAAAGTATACCATATCTTGAAAATGAAAAAAACAAAAAGAAGTCGCTATGTAGTGCTTAGCCTATTTTACAAACTGAATATATAGTGTATCTTCCTTTGAGTGACCATTTGGAAGGTTCGCCTTTAGCGTAAATTGATGTGCTTTCTCATTCCATTCAACTCTCACCGTGCCATTAGAAAATTGAATCGTATCCGGAAAAGTCATTTCGTCCCCATTAAAAGACATCTTTTTCCGTACCGTCTGACTCGCCATCTCAAGCAATAAATCCATTCGATACCCATCTTCCAAAAGGCGATATTCAAGAGTGTTGTGGGCATGGATTTTTAGGAGTGCGATAATCAGGAAACTAGCAATAGCAAGTAACGCCAAAAACTGAAATAGTAGCGTTCCATTTCTTTTAGGGTTTGTCATTTTTCTTTTCCTTTACTTCTTTCACTTTGACATAGACAGCTCGATTCTTCAGTGCAAAATTTAAACGAAAAGTACTTCCTTGTACGAGAGTTGTCGAAATCAATAAACGATTCCCATTTCTTTTAATCGAAAGTGAACGAATGCCATAAAGAAATGGTTGGTGTCCTCCACTTCCTCCTGCTCCTTTAAAAATCTTTCCGCCATCTTTCCAGCTAGAAACGAGCGTAATCACATCAGTTTTCTCAGACACGGTATTCGCAAACGTTGCAGTATAAGGATCGTAGCCATTAAACGACGTCAGTTTGAAGCCCGCATAATTAAAATTAATTTGCTGAACGGCGACATGCCATTTAATATCGTCTGGAACATTGAGCCTGTCCTTGATTTTTAAAAAGGCGGTGCAAAGCCCCATAAAGGCTACTAAACTGATGGAGATAATAACCAGAGCGATTAGATGTTCAACGAGGATAAATCCGGACTTTTTTCTCGGTAATCGCATTGATTTGGAACACCTCCTCGTGCTCCCCGCAAGAAACCGTCACTGTTCTTGGAGAGGTCGTTGCATCTACTTTTTCAAATGTCACTTTTTTCATCTTTTGGAACTCTTCGCTTTGCAATTTTTCAACGGTTTTAGGATAAGTCGCACTTGCTTGTAAATCCATTAACTGCGTAGCTGCAGCATCCAAAAAACATCCTTTTAGTTGTTGGCGATGATACAGTTGCCCCATCATAAAGCTGATTAAAGAGACAATAACGGTTAAGACCATTAGCCCAATTAATGCTTCCAGCAATACATAGCCTCTACTTTTCAGTAATTTCAACATGATACTTAGCCTCCCCTAATTGAAAAACATAAGTGTATCTGCGATTTTGCCCCTCAAACGTCACGGACGAGAACTGGCTAACATTCCCACTATAGGGCTTAAAACCATACGTTTGAACAGAATAACTTTTCATCGTATCCGGAAAGCGAATCTTCTTATCCAATTCTCTATCTCCATGACAATTTAATTCAACAATACCACCCGAAACCGTTACAAATGAACCTTGTCCCGTTGAAATAGCTGTAATCTGTGCTGTATCCATTACTTGCTCAAACTCTCTAAGAAATACTTCTTCCTTCCAAT
>CAUUUT010000040.1:0-6441 GCA_963548485.1 uncultured Streptococcus sp. | reverse complement strand
ACTTGGTACAGAAATTGAGGATATGAGTGATGAAGAATTAGCAGCAGTTGCTGAAGAAACAACGATCTTCGCAAAATTATCTCCAGACCAAAAAGCACGTATTATTCATTTACTAAAGGCGAAAGGCCACAAGATTGGCTATATGGGAGATGGTATCAACGATGCACCATCCTTGAAAGTGGCGGATGTCGGAATTTCTGTAGATAGTGCTGTGGATATTGCTAAAGAAGTGGCAGATGTCGTTCTTTTAGATAAGGACTTACTCGTTCTTGAAAAAGGATTAATTGAAGGACGTAAAGTTTATGCGAATATGACAAAATACATTAAGATGACCGTTTCATCTAACTTCGGAAATATCTTCTCAGTATTGTTCGCAAGTATTTTCTTACCATTCTTACCAATGGCTCCAGTTCACTTAATCGTATTGAACTTAATCTATGATTTAAGCTGTGTGGCATTGCCATTTGATAATGTAGATGCAGATTTCTTAAAAGAACCACGCGCATGGACAGCAAGTTCAATCACACGATTCATGGCTTGGTTTGGACCAACAAGTTCCATCTTTGACATTATCACATTTGCGATTATGTTCTTTGGAATTGCACCAATGATTACTGGAAGTAGTTATGCAACCTCTACGAATCCAGCATTCTTCTTGATGGTCTTCCAAACAGGTTGGTTTATTGAATCTATGTGGTCTCAAACGATGGTTATTTATATGTTACGTTCACCAAAATTACCATTCGTACAATCAAAACCAGCATTCTCATTGCTAGTGACATCCTTATTTGCTTTATTTGTTGTAACGGTTCTTCCTTACACACCACTAGCAGGACCATTAAAACTTGCACCGCTAAACGGACTTTATTTCCTTGCATTGATTCTCATTATCGCAGGATACATGTTCTTAGTAACGGTTGTTAAAAAAGTGTATATCAAAAAATATAATGAATGGTTATAATGCCAAAAGAGCTATCTTAACAGTTTGTTAGGATAGCTTTTGTTTTTCAAAATATGCTATTCTACAAAGAGAAACTACATGAGGTGAGAGCATGGAAAAAATTCTATATACAACAACAGCCGTTAATGAAGATGGACTAACAGGTGTAGCCTATACGAAAGGAAATGGAGATAAAGACTTTAGTGTTCAGATTTCTTCGCCAAGAAGCACAGACGCGGGGACAAATCCAGAGCAACTATTTGCATTAGCCTATGCCATTTGCTTAAATGCTTCGATTGAATTTGTAGAAAAACGCAAAAAATTAGAACATAAGAGCAAGGTAGAAGTAAAGATTGATTTGACATTCGATCGTGAGGGCGAAGGGTATCTATTCCATCCGTCCGTAATTGTGACGATGCCAGGACGTGGCGAAGAATTAGCCCGTGAAATTCTCGAAGAAGCAGAACGCCAATGCCCGATTCATAAACTATTAAAAGGAGTTACAGTTCCGCCAGTGGAACTCTCAACAGCTAATGAGTAATGTATTGTTAAGAGTAGCGACCCTTGAAGATGCAACAGCTATTCAATCCATCTACGCTCCTTATGTAGAAACCACAGCCATCACTTTTGAAGAAGTGGTTCCAAGTGTGGAAGAGTTTAAAGAGCGTATCCAAAAAACATTAGAGCACTTTCCATATCTTGTATTAGAAGAGGACGGAGAAGTTGTCGGATATGCGTATGCTGGACGATTCTCAACGCGTGCCGCCTTTGACTGGTCGACAGAAGTTAGTATTTATATTAGCTTAGCACACCAAAGAAAAGGTTATGGAAAATTATTATATGCTGCTTTAGAAGAAAAGTTATTGGAGTTAGGGTATCAAAACATTTATGCCTGCGTGGCCGTTCCAGAAGTGGAAGATGAGTACTTAACGATGAATAGTGTAAACTATCATCAATATTTAGGATTTGAAATCTGCGGACGCTTTAAAAAATGTGGATGCAAATTTAATCGTTGGTACGATATTGTATGGCTCCAAAAACACGGAGCTACAACAATTCCTACAAAACGACCAGATCGATTTACCAAATTATAAGCCAAAGACCCCATCAGCAATTTTTGTTGATAGGGTCTTTTTCATTCTGCAATTACCAAATATGGTAATTATCATAAAAGATAATTATCATATATGATAATTTTGACTTATTTAAATTCATTCAGCTTTTGTTTAAAGAATACCCAACAACATTTCGTCGACTCAGGATTCATCCGCAAGCGTTCGATTAATTCATAAGTTGGATGCCATCTGCGTAATTGGTCCGTCGAGAAGTGTTCGAGAAACTCAGAGAATGGATGGTCATACGGTTCTTTTGGCAGACCGCTACAGAAGATGGAGAAGAGGCCAATTAATTTTCCAAAAGCACTTCCGAGTTCCCCATTTGTCCAGTGAATATGACGAAGGAGTCCGTCCATATGAGTCGAAGGTGCTTTATGTAAGTATTCATTGGAGCGGACTTTCCACTCGTGTGAGAGCTCAATGGAAGGAAAGGCACCATTGAACCAGTCTTCTTCAATTTCCATTTCGATGTAGCATTTTAGAATTTCTTGCAAAGGCTGATGGCTCTCGATGCTGGTATTTAACTTATTCGTTCTAAAATAGTGATACAACAATTCTTCCTGAATTTGATTTAAAAACTTCTCATCATTCAGTTTATCCGGATAAATGGTTTTAATAATGGCTTTGGCAATTGTTTGGGATAAAATCGGTAGAAGCGTACAAAATTCTAAAATAGAATGATGTAAATGAAGCTGTTCAAATTCGGATTTTTGCATAATTACAAAAGAATGGGTGTATTCCTGAAGAAAGACTTTGCCAAGTTGCTTTAAGCATTGATGCAGCGCAGTCATAAAATCAGTGAATACACCCAAGTTTAAGTAAGTGGTATGTTCATTATGATAGTTACTAGGAAATGGATTTGGACCAAAGTTAATGTAGAAGTCTTGTTTCGGCAAAATAGAAGACGCAAGAGTAATAAGCTCCTCTAAAACAAGTAGCGTCTCTTCTTTAGATAGGTGTAAATAGTGCACAGGAATATAAGTTTGAGGGAAGGACTCTAAATAGTCGTTGTAAAGGCGCAAGAAAGAATCTTTGCTCTCTTTGATGAGCGTATAGTAGAACTCTGTAATGTGTGGACCGAATGTGATCGCTAAAACGTCTTTGTAGGAGACAGTCGGTTGACCTAGAAGTTTTTGATAATGTAAGTGGAAATAATCTCGTAGGCTGTCGAGATGAGGAAATAAATCGATGATGCTGTCGCCACGCATGCCTTTAATCCAGAGAGAGGTGAGCGTGTGACATTCTTCAGAATACGGTTTGTTGAAACAGTGCATAGCGTTTTGATGACGCAAATAATAGCGTCGCAATTTCTGGAATTCTTTTTGCTGATCATAGGACAGCGCTTGTGGAAAATCTTCAAAGTAATGCATTAAGAAGTTGGACTCGGAGGTGCCGAGTAAGTACTCGATAATCTCTTCGAATGACTTGTTATATGGATTTGGATCCTGACTGAAGAGATTGTTGTAGTAATTCTGTCGCTGCTGTTGTTCTTCAAGCAGCTGAATTTGTTTCACCAATAAACTTAACTCTTGAGTATAACGTTCCATTATAATACACTCTCCCAATAATGTATTTGTCACCTTAATTGTAACGCTTTCATAAAAGTGCGTCAATATACATTTTTATCTATTTTTTATGGAATTTAAGAAATAGGAAAGACGCTTGACTTAACTTGTAGAGTTAACCATAATAAAGAAAGTCAACAAGGAAGGAGAGGTTTCATGTCTAAGAAAACAAAAGCAACCATTGCGATTACACTGGCGATTGCAGTCATGGTACTCATCTTTATTAGCTCGAGTATGCCTTATAAGGATCAGTCACTGGTATCGACGATTCAAAAAGGACTGCCAACGCAACCTTTTTCAGAAATTTTATCTAAAATTAAATTTGAATATGCAGGACAAACCATCAGTATTCCTTCTTTAGGATATGCGCAGTTCATCGAATTTTTCGTTCGAAAAGCCGCTCATTTCTTAGCTTACTTCTTTATCGGATATCAATGGACGAGAGGATTAAGTGTTCACGTTCGTAAAAAGGGATGGCCACAGTTCTTAGCGTTCTTTATCGCAGTGCTGTATGCCATGACCGATGAGTTCCATCAAGGAGTAACTCCAGGACGTACACCGCTTATCCAAGATGTCTTTGTGGATGCTGTGGGGGCTGCAGTCGGAGTAGGGTTAGGAACCTTGAAAAAAATTAGATAATACACTCAAAACGTTGAAGAGATTTTCTTCAGCGTTTTTTTGTTGTCCAAAAGACCCCTTTTTACTTTTTCTCGTAGTTCTTTATGACTAGTCAAAGAGTGGAGGAAGAACAATGGAAATGAATGAATTAGCAACGGAGGTATTCACACAAGCCATTAAGCACCAATTAGATGATATTCATTTATTACCGGTTGGAGAGGAGTATGTTTTTTATTTAAGAGATGTCAATGGGTTAAAAGAGTTGAGAAAGATTTCAGACGAAGTAGCCTTGCAATTTATTTCGTACTTAAAGTATCAAGCTGGAATGGATGTAGGAGAGAGACGAAGACCGCAGAGTGGTTCCTTAACCTTTGAGATTTCAAAGGACCAAATGATTGAACTGAGATTATCAGTGATTACGAATTTTAAGCAGAAGGAATCCATGGTGATTAGGCTCTTGCATCGGTCAAAGAAGGAAAAGGCGTCGATTCGTTCGATGACTTATTTTCCAAAGGACTGGGCGCTCTTGCAACAGTTCCTGCGCTATAAGAGCGGCTTGATTTTATTTTCCGGACCCGTCAGTTCTGGGAAAACGAGTACGATGTACGCTTTACTTAGGGCTCGTATGAAAGAGAAGACGCTTCAAGTGATTACGATGGAAGACCCAGTAGAGTACCATGAGCCGATGTTTTTACAGACGGAGATTAACGAGAAGGCTGGAATTACGTATGAATTACTCATTAAGAGTTGTCTGCGTCACCATCCGGATATTTTACTAATTGGAGAAATCCGTGACGAAATGACAGCGAAAATGGCGATCCGTGCAGCCTTAACAGGGCACTTGATTCTAGCAACGGTTCACGCAAAAGACTGTGATGGAGTGGTAGCAAGGCTCTTGGAACTTGGAGTTAGTAAGACGATGCTTGCACAAACTATTATTGCGATTTGTTCACAACGCCTCCTCCCTCGGTATTGTGGACTTTGCGGTAAGGAATGTGAATTGCATTGTAATCATTTAACAAATGGAGAAAAGCGGGGAACTATTTTTGAAATTGAAACTCATGAAAAGTTGTCGCAGTTCTTCAAAACAAATCAATTCGGGAGAGACGAAGAAAGAGTACATCCTTTTAATAAGGTATTGAGGAAAGCTTATGCATTGGGATACATTACGGACAAAACTTACGAAACCTATCAAATTATCTAAGAAGTGGAAAGGAACGGTTCAAAGTCGATTCCTAATTCAGCTGGCTCATTTACTCGAGGAAGGATTTAGCTTGGATGAGGCGTTGAAGTTTTTAGAATACTTATTCGATGCGCAAAAGATGGACCTTGAACAAATGAGAGGAACGCTTGGAGAAGGACGACGTTTTGATGAGTGCTTGAAACGGGTCGGGTACTCAGAAACGAATACTTCGCAAATTTATTTATCCATGCAGTTTGGCAGCTTCGAGAAGGCCTGTGCATCGATTGGGGAGTTTCTTACCCGGAAGCAAAAACAACAAAAGAAAATGCAACAGATGATGATGTATCCTGCGTTTCTTTTTACGTTTGTCATCGGAATGGTGCTCTGTATTCGAATGCTCTTACTCGATCAACTTTCTAGCATGGTGCAAGAAGACCAACTCAAGCAGTCTGGCTTTTTGTATTGGATATGGCTTGGATTTCAGAACTTACCACAGCTGGCAACGATATTTTTGATGGTTGTAGTGATACTAGTCATACTAGTTCGCTTGTACTGGCGGCGAAAGAACACCTACGATCAGTTTCGCATGTTGATTTCGCTTCCCATCATTGGAAAGAGTGCCCAGCAATACGTGACGTTTTTATATGCACGAGAGTTCTCGTATTTTCTAGGAAATGGACAGTCGCTGTTGTCGATGGTGTCCGAACTGAAGAAAGAAGGAACGAGTGCACTGTCAAAAATGATTGCGCAAAAGCTGGAAGAACAACTGATTCAAGGGGAGTCTTTTTCTACGGCGCTTGAAAAGATGAAGCTCTTCCGCCAGGAGTTTATCTGGCTGGTTTTAGAAGGAGAGAAGACAAGGCAACTAGACATGCAACTGCAAGTATACGCCGACCAAATGCTCGACGAATTTACCCAAGGCATTGAAAAGAAAATCAAGTGGATTCAACCGTTACTACTTATGTGGATTGGATTCCTCATCGTTTCCATGTATCTCATCTTATTACTACCGACACTAAC
>CAUUUT010000039.1:0-6850 GCA_963548485.1 uncultured Streptococcus sp. | reverse complement strand
ATGGGGAACTTTGTGGATTTCTTTGTCAAAAACGACTTCGCCTTAACTGCCCAAAGCTTCATCGTCCCTGGTTTATGGATTGTGGTGCTACTAGTTTTAAACTTCTTCTTCTTAAAACCTAAAGCAAAGAACTAATGCAAAATAAAAATAAAGCGTGAAAATATTAAAGGCAGAGGATTACGGCGAATCCTTACGGATTCTTTTATAAAAGCTATAACGAGGCACCGGTTCGAATTTTTTAAATTAAACTAAAAATATAGGCTTCATCTATCAGTACGACTGATAGGTGAAGTTTTTTTGTGTTGTAGAAAATTTCCGAATATAATTGTCTAATTTTCCAAAAGTTTACATGTATGGATAGTATGATTAAATAAACAGCCCAATTGTAGTAGTAGCTTTAAGTGGAGAATTTGGGCCCAAACGATGTTCATTTCTATTTTTTTCTATTTTATAATGGTTTTAGAAAGGAGACATAATGATTGATTTAAAAGCACTTATAATATTAATGACATTGAAGGACTATCAAGAATTATCATTGTATGAACTTTCAGTAAAAGTTGGTCTCTCGATTAAAGAGGTAAAAGAGGCTCTCGATTATTTGGGTTCATATTTGGGAAAAAAGAATATAAGTCTAAAATGTGCAAAAGGAAAGTACTTTCTTGAGAATAATGAACAGCATCAGCAACTGACGGATGTGATTCAATCTAAAGAATTAGTTTTACCAAAAACAACAAGACTAGCATTGATTTATTTGTATACTTTTTGTCGGATGGAATATATTTCCAACAGTCATTATCAAGACTTCTTAAAAGTAAGTAAAAATACAACTTTATCTGATATTCAATGGTTAAGAAAATTATTGACAAAGAATGATTTAGAATTAGGATATACTCGTGCAAAAGGCTATACCTTAATTGGAGATGAATGGAAAAAACACCAACTTGCTTTTAAGATGGTCGGGGAACTCTTGAATTCACCTATTGGTCTTTGGGGGCTAGATTATGTGTTGTCAAGTTGGAATCACAATATTCGATATGTAATTATTGAGCAGATTGTAAAAGATTACTACAATCATCTTCAATTAACTCCTATCGAAGATCAATTAAAAGAATGTATCTATGATATTGTTTTTGTGCTTTGTAGATATCAAAGAAATGTGAATCATGTTGAATTTTCTCAAACGATAGTCTCTCCAGCTATTGAAGTGTTATCAAAAATTTTACTAGAAACAATTGATAATTTAGGGTTAGTCGAAACTAGATTTACAAAAACAGATCGTCAGTATTTGTCAATATTACTTTCCAGCTGTTTTGAGGGGGAAGTTGATTCAAATTTTGAATATTTTAATGAACTAACAGAAAAAATCATCCATAAAATGGAAGAAGTATCACTTCTTTACTTTAGTGAGGAAGTAGCTCTAAAGAAAAATTTAAAGAAGCATCTAATTCCAGCGTATTATCGATTGAAATTTGGAATTCCTAGCACAAATGATTATACGCAAACCATAAAAGAGAATTATCCGGATTTATTTGAATTGGTTAAAAGTTCCTTAACACCGCTGGAAGAAGTTGTTGGAAGAACGATACCAGAAAGTGAGACCGCTTACTTTGTGGTTCATTTTGGAGGGTATCTAAAGGCGGAACAAAATAATAAAGATTTGAAATACAAAGCCGTGATTATTTGTCCAAACGGTGTAAGTTCTTCTTTAATTATTAAAGAAAATTTATCCTCGTTATTCCCTCAAATTGAGTTTGTCAGAAATATTAAAATTGAAGATTTAGATGATAACGCTACGAAAGAATTTGACATGTTTTTTTCTACAGTGAAATTAAATATAAAAAAGCCAAATTACTTAGTATCGGTCATTTCTTCAGAAGAGCAAAATATTCATCTAGTCAATCTAGTGAAGAAAGATTTTCCAGACTTAAGTTTGAAGGATGCAGCAGTTGAGGAATTACTAGAAATTATAGGAAAGTATGCGATGGTGACCAATGAGTTGGGTCTAAGTTTTGCTTTGCAAAAATATATAAATCAAAAGATAAGTAGAAAGGAGAATTTACCATTGTTAGAAGATTTAATTACAAAAGAGAATTATCAATATAGTACAGAAAAGTTAGATTGGAAAGATGCAATACGGTTAGCTGCCGCTCCGTTATTAAAAGCTAATAAAATCACTTTAAATTATCCAGAAGCAATGATTGCAAAGGTTGAAGAATTTGGTCCATTTATTAATTTAGGAAAAGGTATTGCTATTCCACATGCACGTCCTGAAGATGGGGTTAATGAAGTAGGTATGTCCATGCTTGTTCTTGAGAAGCCGACGTATTTACTAAATGATCCTAATCAGGAAATCAGACTACTTATTTGTATAGCTGCAGTTGATAATGAGACGCATTTAAAAGCCTTGGCGCATTTGACAACAATTTTAAGAGATAATGATAGTGTTCAAGCTTTATTGTCTTCAAAAAAATATGATGAAATCAAAAATATTATTAAACAGGAGGTATAAATTATGTTAAGAATTGGAACAGCTTGTGGGTCAGGTTTAGGTTCAAGTTTTATGGTTCAAATGAATATTGAATCTATCCTAAAAGATTTAGGAGTAACTGATGTAGAAGTAGAACATTATGATTTAGGGGGTGCAAATCCAAGCGAAGCAGATATTTGGATAGTTGGACGAGATCTTGAAGATTCAGCAGGTCATTTAGGGGATGTACGGATCTTAAATAGCATTATTGATATGGATGAGCTAAGAACGTTGATTACTGCAATTTGCGAAGAAAAAAATCTTATCTAGGAGGAGAGAAAAATGAAATTTATTTTAGATATTGTTAGTACTCCAGCAATTTTGGTAGCTTTAATTGCTATTATCGGGTTAATTTTACAAAAGAAAACATTACCGGATATTATGAAGGGTGGTATTAAAACATTTGTAGGTTTCTTAGTTGTTTCTGGCGGAGCTGGAATTATCCTAAACTCTTTAAATCCTTTTGGAAAAATGTTCGAACAAGCGTTTCATCTTTCGGGTGTAGTTCCTAATAATGAAGCAATCGTAGCTGTTGCTTTAACTAAGTATGGTTCATCAACTGCTATGATTATGTTTGCAGGAATGATTTTCAATATTCTAATCGCACGTTTTACAAAATTTAAATACATTTTCTTAACAGGACATCACACATTATATATGGCATGTATGATTGCAGTTATTTTAACTGTGGCTGGATTTACAAATGTTCCTTTAATTTTACTCGGTGGACTTGCTTTAGGACTTATCATGAGTATTTCGCCAGCATTTGTTCAAAAATATATGGTTCTATTGACTGGAAATGATAAGGTAGCTTTAGGGCACTTTAGCGCACTAGGATACTGGTTAAGTGGTTTTGTAGGAGGATTAGTAGGGAATCGATCAAAGTCAACAGAAGATATTCATTTCCCTAAGAGCCTCGCATTTTTACGTGATAGTACTGTAAGTATTACAATCTCGATGACTATTATTTATGTAATTGTAGCGCTTTTTGCAGGATCAACTTATATTGAAACTGAATTAAGTAGCGGAACAAGCAGTCTTGTTTATGCATTACAATTAGCCGGTCAATTTGCTGCAGGGGTATTCGTAATCTTAGCCGGAGTTCGTCTCATCTTAGGTGAAATTGTACCAGCGTTCAAAGGGATTTCTGAACGTCTTGTTCCTAATTCAAAACCAGCTTTGGACTGTCCAATTGTATATCCATATGCACCAAATGCTGTTCTAATTGGTTTTATCTCAAGTTTCGTTGGTGGTTTAGTAAGTATGGTCATTATGATTTTTACTGGATCAGTAGTAATTCTTCCGGGTGTTGTCCCTCATTTCTTCTGTGGTGCAACGGCAGGTGTTATTGGTAATGCATCAGGTGGTGTACGTGGAGCTACAATTGGTGCTTTCTGCCAAGGTGTGCTTATTAGTTTCTTACCAGTATTCTTAATGCCTGTATTAGGAGGTCTTGGATTTGAAGGATCAACATTCTCAGATGCAGACTTTGGTTTATCAGGTATTATTCTAGGAATGCTTAATAAATTCGGTTCTCAAACAGGAATTATCATTGGACTTCTAGCGATTTTAGTAGGGATTGTTGCCTTCTCATTTGTTAAGAAAACAGAAACTAAGGAGGGTTAATCATGACGTTGGAAGAAAGTAAACTTCATGAACTTAACCGATTCGCAAAACAAATCAGATTAAATACATTAGAATGTTTAAATCATTTAGGATTTGGACATTATGGTGGGAGCCTCTCAGTAGTAGAGGCTTTAGCCGTATTATATGGTGAAATTATGCCGATGACACCAGATAAGTTTAAAGAGACAGATCGAGATTATTTCGTGCTCTCAAAAGGACATGCTGGCCCCGCATTATATAGCACATTATATCTAAAAGGTTTTTTTGATAAAGAATTTCTGTTTTCACTGAATACAAATGGAACACATCTTCCATCTCATCCAGATAGAAATTTAACTCCTGGTGTGGATATGACAACAGGTTCACTAGGACAAGGGATTAGTGTTGCAACAGGGATAGCATATGGACAAAAAGTAAAGAATCTCTCAAATTATACGTACACAATTGTAGGAGATGGGGAGCTAAATGAAGGACAGTGCTGGGAAGCTATCCAATTTGCTGCACATCAACAACTAGATAATCTTATTGTTTTTGTAGATGATAATAAGAAACAATTAGATGGACGAACTTATGAGATCTGTCAAACTTTTGATTTTGTTGAGAAATTCAAAGCATTCGGTTTTGAAGCGATCCGCATTGATGGTAGAGATATCCAGAGTATTTACGATGGAATCCTTCAAATGCAACAATCAACATCAACATCACCTAAATGTATAGTATTAGACACTGTAAAAGGACAAGGAGTACCAGAAATAGAGGAATTTGAGTCGAATCATCACATAAGGCCAACTTCAGAGCAACGGGACATTCTTGAAAATGCAGTAAACCAACTTAAGGAAGAATTGGAGGGTATTCGTAATGAGAGAAGCTAAAGAGTTAAGATTAGTCTATCGAGATTTCTTATTAGAAGCGAATAGTGAATACCCGGAATTAGTCGCGTTAGAGGCAGATTTATCGAGTTCAATGTCGACAAATAAATTAGGAGAGGTCTTTGGAAAAAGATATATAAATGTCGGTATTATGGAAGCTGAAATGGTAGGAGTTGCTGCAGGACTATCCATTCTTGGCTTTAAGCCATATTTACATACCTTCGGACCTTTTGCGACACGAAGAGTATTTGATCAGGTATTTCTTTCCTTAGGGTATTCTCGATTAAGTGCCACAATTATAGGCTCGGATGCTGGAGTTACTGCTGAGATGAATGGTGGGACACATATGCCGTTTGAGGAACTGGGGTTAATGAGATTAATCCCTAACATCACAATTTTTGAGGTATCTGATGACATACAGTTTGAAGCAGTATTGAAGCAAACGTTGGAAATTGAAGGGCTTAAATATATTCGAACGATTCGAAAAGCACCTGAGGTAGTATATGAAGGCGGAGAAGATTTCTCAAAAGGATTCATTGAAGTAAAGACAGGAAGAGATTTAACTATTTTTGCTTCTGGGATTATGGTTGCACCATGTTTAAGAGTGGCTAGAGAGCTTGAAGCAACTGGGGTGAATGTGGCAGTTGTTGACTTGTTTAGAATTAAACCTCTTCCAGACGAAATCAATACGATGTATTCTGGAACTCCAATTTTGACAGTTGAAAACCATAATGAAATTGGTGGGATTGGAAGTTCACTCTGTGAGTTATTTGCAACGGATATTACAACAGCTGTTCATCGCCTTGGAGTTCACGAAAAATTTGGACAAGTAGGAAAAGTACCGTATCTTCTCGCTCAGTATGGAATAGATGAGAAGAGTATAAAAGAAAAAATTCTTTCCATTATTGAAAAATAAGTAGTCTTGTAAGTACAAAATTATCATATATGGTAATTATCATATATGATAATTTTTAACAGCAGCTACATTTAGCTACTCTGACACTTGTTGGAGTAGCCTTTTTATTTCCGCTAAAAGACGGTATAATAAACGTGATAAACTCTGGAGGAACAGAAATGAAGAAAAACGAATTTTATACAGTGACAATTGAAGATTTGACGCATGAAGGACTTGGGGTCGGGAAGGTGGATGGATTTCCGCTATTTATCGAAAATAGTATTCCCGGAGAAGTCGTTCGTGTGAAGACGATGAAGATTGGAAAAAGCTATGGCTACGCGCGTGTGGAGGAGTGGTTGGAAGTGAGCCCGAATCGTGTGGACGTAAAAGACGCCCTTGGAACACGTGTGGGAACCATGCCGCTGCAACATATGACTTATGAAAGTCAGCTGGCCTTTAAGCAGCAACAAGTAAAAAATGTGATGACGAAAATTGCGAAGATGCCAGAACTAGAAGTGCGTCCAACACTTGGAATGGAGAGTGCACTGGGCTACCGAAACAAGGCGCAAATTCCAGTGCGTACGGTAGACGGTCAGTTAACAACGGGGTTCTTCAAGAAGAACTCGCATGACTTAATTCCGATGGAAGACTTCCATATTCAAGACCCTGAAATCGACCGATTGATTGTGGCTGTGCGGGATATTTTAAGAAAGTATCCTGTGGTGGCGTATGATGAGGCGAACCATACGGGTGACTTGAAGCATATTATTGTGCGACGAGGGCTCCGTACGAAGCAAGTGATGATTATTTTCGTGACGAGAACAAAGGTGTTGCCACAAGCGGAGGCGATTGTAAGAGACATTACAGCAGCGCATCCGGAAGTGGTGTCTATCGTGCAAAACATCCAACCGAAGCCAACGAACGTCATCATGG
>CAUUUT010000038.1:0-6971 GCA_963548485.1 uncultured Streptococcus sp. | reverse complement strand
TGGCTCTTTCATTTTATTTTACAGTTGCTAACTTCACTTTAGGAACAAGGAAGTACAGTGGAATGACATTCAAGATAAATACTCCAATGAAGAGCGCTACATCTTTGATATCAATACTTGTTGAAGTAGTCAAAGCATTAACGATATTGGTGTAATAGTAACCAGGAAAAATCATTTGAACTTTTCCTATTAATTCCATGAATCCTCCTTCGGCACCAAGAGAAGCAAATGGAATAATCGTCATAGAAGCTAAAATAATTACTGGAAAGCTGACCGTATCAATAATTTTCTCATCGAGTCTAACTCCAATCACAAAACCAATAATACTAAAATAAATCCCCATAATGGATAGTAAGAAAAATTGAACGACTAATTGACTATTTAGTGGAAAGCTAAAAAAGATAACTCCAACCGTTAATACCACAATAAAAATTAAAGTGTTTAGCACCAATTGTACAAGAGTTTGGTCGAGTAAATAATTTTTCACTGTATATTTAGAAAACTTCGATTCAAATGAGTAAAAATCGACATTTGACGAAATCCGTTTACTAAAGGTAGCGAGACTATTCCCGATAATCCCAATAAAAACAGCAATCCCCAGCATTATATTAGGTGTGATTCCCTGTTGAATATTATATAGAAACACATACCATGCAACTGGAATAAAAATTGTAAATAATAAAAATCTTTTATTATCAAGAACTTGTTTTAATTGAATGAGTTTCATAATCATTATCCCTCCATTTTCACTTGTTCTCTATAGAACTGTTCGATTGTTTGACCCTTACGATGAATATCTTCTACACTTTCCTGTGCAGCAATACGGCCATCTTTTAAAATCAGTACTTTCGTAAAGAAATGATCAATTTGGTTAAAGTCGTGAGTAACGACCACCGACGTAAATTTTTGCTCTTCTAAAAGATGCCAGAAATTATCAACAGACTCTAAATCCATTCCGGTAGTTGGTTCATCAAGAAAGATTAGTCGCGGTTCGTTTAAAATCGTTAATAATAATGAGAGACGTCTCTTTTGTCCGCCGGAAAGCCCCAACACATATTGATTCTTAAATTCCTCTAATTCGACCATTTTCAGTAATGCATCGATATCGATATCTTCTAATTGATTCATATAGCACTTGAGCAATACTAAGTCTCCCACTTTCAAATCATCAATCAAAATATCTCCTTGTGGCATCATGCCGATTTCTGTTTGAAAATCAAGGGTTGTTTCGATACACCCTGCATTTGCTTGCAGTTGACCTGCAATAATCTTTAGTAGTGTACTTTTTCCTGCTCCATTATTCCCAAGTAAGGCAACTTTATCTCCTTCTTCTACTGTGAAGGAAACACCTTTTAAAACCTCTTTATTCTTAAATGACTTTTTGATTTCTATTACTTTAAACATATAAGCCTCCAGGTGTTTGTTTTATTGATGAATTTAGTTTACCTCACCTGTTCTTACAAAAAATCAAATTATCAAAAACGGTCAATGAAATGTCGCGAACGGTCTTTTTTATGATGAAAAAACAAAAAAAACTAAATAGCAGTCGCTATTTAGTTTAGATTGATTTGTTTTATTGAATAAAAGTAATCATATGAGAAAACTGATAGTTTGTACTTCTAGTGCTGATTGAGCACTTTGGATAACGATCCATGATTTGTTGCACATTATAGAGTCCCAAGCCTCGACCCTCACCTTTTGTGGATACACCGCGTTCGAATAAATGCGTCACATCTACCTTCTCAGCTTCGGTCGTATTTTCCATTACCAAAACCAATGTCCTTTCACCCTTAATCAACGCCACAGAGAGTTTTTTCTGTTGGGCTTTTTGGCTTGCTTCAATCGCATTATCACAGAGAATTGATAAAATCGTTATGAAATCTAAAATTTCTATTTGGAAATCATCTATCGGTTCTTCCACCTCAACAGTAATATCAATGCCTTTATTTTGTGCCTCTAACAATTTCGCAGACAATACACTTTTCACTGCATCATTTTTAATATTGCTAAGTCGTGCGATATCAAATTTTTTATCGTAAAATGATTTCCCACTTTCTTCGAGAACATCCTCATAAATACGTTGAATCGCAGGCAAATCTTGATTTTCAATTCCTAGCTTCAAACTCGTTAAAATATTGAGATAGTCATGTCTAAAACTGCGGATTTCACTGTAAAGAGATTCCACATGATGACTATAATTCGATAATTCTTTTAACTGACGGTCTTTCTGCGCTACAATTTCTTGTTCGAGTTTTTCTTTCGAAGTTGCATTGACATATAAGAGCATAATGAAAAATAAAATAATATATAGATTATTAAGCTGCCCTCTCCACATATCTGCATCTGACAATTGATTTCTTAATACAACAAACAAAGAAACCAGTATGATATAGAGTATCATCGATAGATTAATAATCAGTAAAATCGTATTAAAATATTGGCGTTTAAATCCTTCTTTTAAATCTTTAAAGTCAATTTTTAACGAATGAATAATGAGTAGATATGCTGGGAAAATGAGCAATTCAATCAGAATATCATATCCGCTAATCATCGCTTCATTAAACACTGTAATTCCTAACATCGGAAACACATTATAGCCTAGCATACGTCCAAATAGACTTTCCACAATAACTGGATACAATCCATAAAACAGATTCATCATTCGATTCTGACCTTTATTAATATAAAAGCAATAGGCAATATACATAATAAAAGAACCAAAATAAGCCATCGGTGGCACTACAATAAAGAGACCAACGAAGGCCGCTGGTATTATCAAGAACCATTTCCGTTTTATCGGCAATTCACTAATCTGTTTAAAAATCAACATCTGCGCCAATATTTTTAAATAAACATTCGCTACATTTAAAAAATATTCCATAAAATCATCCTAACAATTTAGTGTCTTTACTTTTTCAAGAAGTCCTTTATATTTCATACGGGAAACCAAGCAACTATCATTATTTTCGAATAATGCTACCTTTTCTTCTTTATCGATTTTCACGATATTAGCAGGATTTACCACAAAAGACCGGTGACAACGATATAAGCGTGGATCTGCTTTTTCTATCTCTGCAATACTCGCGTAGAACTCTAAACGTTCATCCTTGGTATGTAAAATAACCTTATGAATCGTTGGCGAAGTCTCAAAATACAAAATATTATTAAATGGCACTTGAACATGGGCCATCGCAGTTTCAAAAGTAAATGCATCTTCAGAAGCTGTTGTTCCTGCTTTTTCAATCGTATATTCGATAGCAGAACAAATACGCTCTGCAAACTCTTCTTCAGAAAGTGATTTATCAATGAAATCCAGTGCAGCTACCTTGTACTTGAAGGTAATTGGCATAAACTCAGAATGTGTCGTCACAAACACAATTGTCGCATTTGGGTCTTTCTTTCGAATTTCTTTCGCGATATCCAGGCCTTTCTTTTCTTCCCCTTTTATTTCAATATCTAAGAAAAATAATTGATGTGAGCCTCTTTCAGTGATTGCTTCCACTAGTTGATGAGGTTTGCCAAAAATCTTCGGAGGTTTACATTGTAATGATTTTTGAATAATTAGTTTCTGAATCACATTCTCAATACGAGATTGCTGTAACAACTCATCTTCTAATACGAAAATACTTAACATTGACTTTCCTCCTCTAGGATAGATGCCGAATATGACAGATTTCTATCCTTTTATGACATTTTCAAAATGAATACTTTCACTCCATGTACAATAAATTCGATTGGAGGAAAGATATGATTCAATGGATACAATATTATTGGTTACTTCTGGTTCTGAAAAAATATATCAGACAACATAAACTACCTGTAACCATTCATTCTACATTCCCAATGATACAACTTCACACCAAAAGGAATTGGTTTTATTTTATCACAATTACTGCTCCTTGTAAGTTGTCAACTACGGTAAATCAAATTCGACGAAAGCACGTTCACGCAAAAATCATTTTGGTGGCTCACTCTATCGATTACCCAAAAATTTTTAAAGCTCATTTAGAACTATTTGGAATTGTGGATACAAACCAATCACTATTGATGGTGCTTGATGAATTGAATGAGTATTTAGAGTATTTATTTCAACCTAAGATTGATTAAATTCTTGAAAAAATTCATAATTATCTAAACCCTTTTCTAAAGACTTTTCACTTTTTGGGGTATAAAAAAATCGAGAAACGTTGCTAATTCAACATTTCTCAACTTTAAATGCAATAAAAAATGCCCCCTACAGGGCTCGAACCTGTGACCCATAGATTAAGAGTCTACTGCTCTACCAACTGAGCTAAGGAGGCATTAGTTACTTATTCAGTGTAGCACCATCCCCTTGAGAAATCAAGGGGAAAATGCTATTAACACTCTGACCTCGCTAATTATTAAGTAACTTAAAGATATTTTCGCCCGTTCCTAAGATAATATGCAAATTACCCCGGAGAATCTCCTTCTTTTCTTCAGATACTCCTGATTTTAAGATAAAGTCATTTTCAACTTCTCTAACGAGTCTTCTTTGTTCCCTAATTATTGCTTTGTCAACATTATTTGTATAATGATAGATTATTATAGGTATATTCTTTTTTAGAGAAATTTCTCCGACAATACTCCAAAGCAATTTATCCGTCTCACCAATAGACATTCCATAAATAACAATTAAATCTGACTCGTTGATAATACTCGAATTAACATCTAGCATATCTTCACGAGAAGCCTCTAAAAGGTCTTTTTTAATTAAGTCAGAGCTCTCATCTTCAGAAAATCGTTCTGAAATTTGAGTGGAATCATTCACTCCCAAAATAATATTTTTTTCTAATGTTCCATGAGCATGAATAGGTGCTGAGATACTCACCGTTTGATTACTTTTTCTATATGAAATAAAAAAATGAGAATCCGAATTATTTAATAATTTTGAAAATATTCTAGTATAGTTAAAAGTTAAAATCCTTACTTCATCACTTGTATTGGAGAACGAATCAAGATACTTTCTTAACTCCCTTTGATTTCTTCTTGGTAAATCTTCATCTTCCGTTAATGATTTCAGCGTTCCTTTAATATCTAAAGACCAAGTGGCAAATTTTTCTCTAGATTCGTATTCTTTTTCAACTTCATAAAGATAGTTTCTTAAATCTTTTATTATCTGAATATAATCTTCAACAAATAGAATTCTATCCATTTTAGTATCAACAATACTAGGCTTATCTTTCGTTAACTTACCTAAAGCCACTTCAAAATCTGCCCAATTTTGATTGTTTTCTTCCCCATTAAAAATGTCTCTATAGATAACATTTTCAATATTATTTTTTCTATCTTTTTTATAGATATCTTTCTGGTAACGATAAAAATCCAAATATCTGGTTGCTAAACCTAATGATAAATCTAATCCATTACCTACTAAGTATGTTATATTCAAATTCTACTCCCCCTAGAATTATATTTATGTTATACCCAATATACTTTTATTCTAACCCCAGACTCACTTTGAGTCCCGCATCAATGATTTTCATAAAGTCACTATCGACAGTTGTAATCTTTTCAAGAATACGCACTTTATCAATCGTTCGCAATTGTTCAAGTAAGACAACGGAGTCTCGTTCGAATCCAAATTGGTCTTTTTTGATTTCAATATGCGTTGGAATATTGGCCTTTGTATGCTTGGCAGTTATCGCCGCTACAATGACTGTTGTACTAAAGTGATTTCCTACATCATTTTGCACGATAAGGACAGGGCGCCTCCCCCCTTGCTCACTTCCGACAACCGGCGATAAGTCCGCAAGATACACATCGCCTCTTACAATCTTATCACTCATTTATATACACCCGTTTCACACGATCTGAAATGATGCAAAGCACTTCATAGGCAATCGTCTCTGAACGCTTCGCTAATTCAATCGCGGTAATTTCTTCGTCTCCATCTTTCCCAAGGAGCGTCACTGTGGTTCCTACTGGAAATTCATGCGGTAAGCGAATCATGCACTGATCCATGCAGATGCGTCCAACGATTGGACAACGAACGCCATTCACTAAGACATCCCCTTTATTGTAGGCACGGATAAATCCATCCGCATAGCCCACTGGAAGTGTCGCTACCCATTGCTCTTCTTCTGCTGTATAAGTCGCACCGTAGCTCACCGTATCTCCTGCTTCCAGCTTCTTCACTTTCACCATTTCCGTTTCCCAACGAAGCGCTGGCGTTAAGGCGGATTCGTCATTCAGCGCTAAGTCTCCATTGGACGGATTAATCCCGTAAATCCCAATACCATATCGAACAATGGCGCTATCTCCTGCTCCATGCCAAAGCGCATAGGCTGAGTTCGAGTAATGTACGTGAGCTGGTTTGACGCTTAATTCATCAACCAGGCGATGAAACTTCTCGATTTGTTTCGTTAACTGTGTTGTGTCGGCTTCGTCGGCAGTCGCAAAATGCGTGAAAATCCCTTCGAATTCAAACGGACCTGATTGTAGCACAGCTTCAACCG
Source organism: uncultured Streptococcus sp. (assembly GCA_963548485.1). Classification (GTDB taxonomy): domain Bacteria; phylum Bacillota; class Bacilli; order Lactobacillales; family Aerococcaceae; genus Granulicatella. The sequence continues at coordinate 495 of CAUUUT010000038.1, read as the reverse complement.
CTGCTAACTCGTCCTCATTCACTACACCGATTCGTCCCATCCCAGAGTCCACGGCAATATGCACTTTTAACGGTGTCTCTTTTAAATACTGCACGGCTTCTTTTAGCCACTCTACTGAATCGACACTCGCAGTGATGTTATTTTCAGCTAGGATCGCGGCGTCTTCAACACGGCTAAGTCCTAAAATTAAAATCGGTTGTGTAAATCCCGCTTGGCGTAGGCCTAGTCCCTCGTCCACATTCGCCACGCAGAATCCTGTAGCGCCTGCTTCAATGGCTGCTTTAGCTACTGGAATCATCCCATGCCCGTATGCATTGGCTTTGACCACAGCATACAATTCTTGAGTCGGGCTCAACTTCGCCAGTTGTTTTTTTATATTTTGTTTTACTATAGATAAATCAACTACCACTTGAGTATTGCGATGGATTGCTTCTAACATCATTGGTTCATTCCTTTTTATTCGTTGGATTCTAATACGACGACGGCATACGCATC
>CAUUUT010000037.1:0-7350 GCA_963548485.1 uncultured Streptococcus sp. | reverse complement strand
TTCTATAAATCCATATCTATTCCATCATAAGGAAATGAACCTGCTTTGTCAAGTAGACACTAGTTGAAGAAAAGTACTGCAACGAATAACAACACTGCTTGCAATGAATGAATCATTACCATGTTTTTAATGGCTAAAGCAAAGGTCGTTTTCTTTTCTTGATGAACTTTGAACTGTTGAATATGTTTATACACAGGTACGCCCACTACTAGTACGCCAAGAAGAGTCCAAGGCGCAACACCTAGTAACACAGCAAGTATCATCGCACCAAACGCAACCCCGTAAAGGACTTGATACAGGACTAAGGCTTGTTTCTTTCCAATATAGTAAACCAATGTATAACGGTGGTTGGTAATATCCGTTTCTAAATCACAGATATTATTACTTAACATGATATTGGCAATCGTACAAACAAGCGGTAACGATAATAGGAACACCTTCAATTGAGAAATAATGTCCAGTTGCATCGTTAAAATACTTCCGTCTAACTGTACCCCAGCAAAGACGACTCCTTCTGGTACATTTAAAAATACCGTAATCCAAAAAATTCCAAATCCCATCGTCAATCCAGATAACACTTCACCAAGAGGCATTCGAGAAATCGGGATTGGTCCAAATGTATAAAACACACCGATGAAGAAACAAATCGCACCGACAATGAGTAAAAGAATATTCGTGCGCGCTACAAGGATGATTCCAACAACTGCTGCAACTGCAAACAGCCCACCGAAGACTTGCCACGCTTTCTTCACGGTAATGCTACTCGTTCCAATCACATTATGATTATCACGATAATCGGAGTTTTTCGCTTTAACATAGTCCATCAAGTTGTTCATCACGGTTGTTGCCATATCAAAACAAATCATCCCGATAAAGAACAACAGCATATTCAAGACATTCACTTGTTTAAATAAAACAAACGAATAAAGAAATGCAATTACAAACGGAAATACACTCGCGATTTTTGTACGCAATTCGACTAGTTCAATAAACTCTTTTTTCGTCATTATTCAACAGTCTCCTTTAACTCAAGATTCGCATTTGTTAATTTGAATGTCTCTTTAATCGAATTCGACACATATACTTTTTTATCTTTCGTTACGAAAATGACATCCACTCCGTCATGACTATTGGCATACTCGATTCCAGCCTTTGGTCCTACAGAGAACATCGATGTTGAAAGAGCATCCCCTTTTGTCGAACTATCCACAATGACAGAAACACCTTCCACATTATTATCATACGGATATCCAGTTTTCGGATTTAAAATATGGTGATACGTTTGACCTTCTACGGTTAAATAACGCTCATAAATCCCAGAAGTCACGATGGTTTTGTCTTTTTCTAAAATTGTACCAAGCGTCTTCCCACGAGAAGCATCTGGATCTTGAATTCCAACATTCCACGCAACGCCGTCTCTTGCAGGTGAGCCGCCCATTACAACGATATTCCCACCAAGGTCAATGACTGCTGTTGTGATGCCTTCTTTTGCAAAATATTCCCAAACCTTATCGGCGATATACCCTTTGGCGATTCCTCCAAGGTCCAGTTGCATTCCTTTTTTCTTTAAGAAGACAGTTTGTTCTGCATCGTTTAATTCAACGTCTTTATAGTTTACAAGTGGTAACACGGCATCAATTTCTTCTTGCGTTGGTTTCTTCGCATCATCGAACCCGATATGCCATAACGCCGTCAATGGTCCAACCGTCACATCGAAAGCCCCGTCGAACTCTTCACTGTATTTCAACCCAAGTTGGATTAATTCATACACATCCGCACTAACCTTCACTGGCTTTTCTCCAGCTGCTAAGTTGACTTCATCCACTTCAGAACCAGAAGCATTCACGGTAATTCGTTTTTCTAAGTCTTTAATCATTTCTAAGGCACTCGTGATGACTTCTTCTGTATTTGGATGGTAGACCGATAAGGCCACGGCTGTTCCTAATAGGAAGTCTGTTTTCTTCACAGGTGATTTAATAATTTCTCTTGGAGTTTTAATTGATGCGCCTGAAACAGTGTCGGCTTCATTCTTCGGTTGACTTTGGCATGCGGTTAAAACCGTTGTAGACATTACTGCCAAAAGTCCCCATTTCATCCATTTAGCTTTCATAGTTCTCTCCTTTTAAAAAATCATTCTTAAGTATTGTACCTTATTTCACGAAAAAACGAAACTCGTGACCTTCATCTATCTAACAGTAAAAAAACTCCTGCACAACGTACAGGAGTCCAAATGGTTTGTTTAAAATGAATTAGCTTTTTGGAGCTGCTACTTTAATTTCAGCAGTATCCCCTTTTTTAGCTGCTTCGATTAATTTGTTTGCATATTCAACAAATGAAGTGTGCGCATTAGTTGCACCTGCAACAACTTCAACGTCTGAAGGGTTTTGTTTTGCTACTAAACCTTCATTGTAAGCTTTGAAGTATTCTGCTGGGCCAGTACCCACTTTATCTTTCATTGCTTTTTCGTATTCTGCGTTAGCTGATTTACGTTCACCTTTATCGTTTAAGTTGTCATAATCAGATTTTGTGATTTTGCCACCTTCAACAGTAATCGTGAATTCTACGTGCCATCCGCGTTTGTCAGCTTCTGATACTAATTTGTAAGTACCATCTTTTAAAGCTGCATCAGATTTTTGCGCTGCTGCTTGTGTAGTTGCAGTTTGTGTTGTAGCTGCTTGTGTTGTTTTGTTTGAATCAGTTTTGCTGTTTCCGCCACATGCTGCTAATACAAATGCAGATGATAATAATACTGCTGCTGCAGATAATGATTTTTTGATAGTCATATTCAGACCCATCCTTTTCTATATATTTAGAATTAATCAATTCTGTACGTTTTATTATAGCATATTTCGGATAAAAGTCTAGCTCCTATCTGTAGAATCGTTTGCTTTTTCACTTGAAAAAACAAAATGAAAATGGCGATTCCTTTTCAGAAAACGCCATTCTTTGTGAATTGTTTTATTTTATGATTTTCGTTGCAATAACTGACTTGTGATTTTTAAAAGCATAGACTTCGCATCCGCTTCAGGCAACTTCTCGATTTGATGGATTGCTTTCATGGTATATTTCGATGCAAAATCTTTTGCAGTTTCAACACCACCTGCTTTTAAGACCAACTTTTGAATCGCTAGTCGGTCTGCTGATGTTAACTGATTTTTCTTTTCCAATAGTGGAAGCATTTCTTTTTCGCACTTTTGTAAAGATGCAATCAACGGCAGCGTGTAAATCCCTTGCGCCACATCTTCTAGTACAGGTTTTCCAAATTCAGAAGAGCTCACTTCATAATCGAGAATATCGTCTAGCAATTGAAAGGCCATTCCAATCGAATTCCCGATATGTCTTGCGCGTTCCAATTCGTTCATACCAGAGAAACGTTCCCCCATCATACAACTGAGCATGAAGAGTTGCGCCGTCTTTCCATCAATTCGCTTCAAGTAATCTTGAATCGTCACATCGGTGTTGTAGCTTTCTTCCATTTGGGACAATTCCCCTTCAACAACACGCATCATGCTGTCAGTCGGGATTTGGATACCTGCTAAATCTTGACTATATTTTGAAAGCAACTGATAGCACACTGTCAATAAGTAGTCCCCTGCATAAATCGCCACACGATTTCCAAAACGAGCACTGATTGTCTCTTGCCCTCTTCTAGTCTGGGCTTCATCGATGACATCATCATGCAGTAATGTTGCCACATGAAGGAGTTCAAGAGCCGCAGCCACCGCATGGACTTCTTCCTTCGGCCGATCTTTATTCCACATTGAGAATAGAATCAAATAAGCAGGCCGCACCATTTTACCACCGGATTCAAGGACAGCCCAAATAGCCTCACGAATCTTTTCATTTTCGATCGTGATCGATTCATGCATCCGTGCTTTGACTTGTTTTAATTCTTCATGTAATTCGGGATACTCCATCCACATTGGATGTACGATTGTCATAGTTTTCTCCTTTTAGCCGACCTTCTAAAAAAAGAAGTCGACACAAAATGCCGACTTCATTATAACATATCTTATTTAACGAGTTGGTTTCCTTGTTTATCGAATCCATAGATCGCTTTAGACTTACCATACCACCAGCGACCCGCAGTTCTTTGGAACCATGGAATCACGTAGTAGTCAAGACCAAATGCACGACCTGAACCGTTCATTAACGCAATCGCTGCAGGAACAAACCACATGTTTACCCAGTAGAACATACCAGATAAGCAGAATGTTGCGACTAAACCGATTGTTACTGCGTTGACGATCCATGTTAAGAAACCAGCCATGATTGCTAAACCGATAGCTAATTCTACGAATGACATCACTTTTTGCATTAAGTGAGCAACTTCAACGTTTGGAATCATGATTTGCATGATTGATGCGAACCAGTCTGGCATCTTTTCTAATACCATCGCTGGTTGTTCACCGTATGAATAGTTGAAACCGAATGAAACGACTTGCGTTGCTGTTTGTGCTGCAGTTTCTGTTGCTCCGCTTGCTGCAGAAACAGTTTCTGCTGCACCACTTGCTGCACTTGTTGCTTCTGTTAACCAAGGGAATGGGAATGCTAAATGATTTCCATCAATCCAGCTATGTGCGCCCCATAAACCGAAGATTTTCTTCAAGCCTTCGATTGTCCACATACCACCGTAGAATAAACGAAGTGGTACAGACCATAATACGTTACCGTAGCGTGATAAGTGACCACGGAAGATGTTACGACGGTTCTTAATATGGAAGAACTCGTGGAATACGTATTGAATTGCGTAGTATAGCGAGAAGATTTCTAAGAAATATTTGATGTTTACGAGGTGTTTCATCAACATTGCAAAGAAACCACTTAAGTGCCATTTGCCCATTAAGAAAGCAACACCATAATGAGAACCGATAGAAACCATGAATCCATCGTATTTACCTTTATAGGCTACTTTTTCTGAGTTGTTAATAGCAGCGATAATGTTTTTCGCTGCTGTTTTACCAGTTTGTTCAGCGGCTTGTACGATTTGTGGATGTGGAGTATTTCCTTTATCCGGTTCTTCGTAGTAAGCTAAATCCCCGATTGCAAAAATATCTGTTTCGCCATCAACTAACATATTTTCGTTTACGACTAAACGTCCTGCACGAGCTGCTTTAAATCCAAACACTTCTGCTTCTGTGTTAGCTTTAACCCCAGCTGTCCAGAATAGTGAGTACGTTGGAATTACTGTGCCATCAGCTAAACGAATGCTGTTTTGCTTCACTTCAGAAATTCCGTTCCCTTTAATCACTTTGATGCCGCGTTTTACCATGAAGGCTTCCGCTTTATCCGCATCTTTAGCATCTAACATGTTTAAGATTGTTGGAACTGCTTCGATAATGTATAACTCGAAGTCATCTTTATCTAAATTGTATTCATGTGCTAACACTGGAATCCAGTCCATTAATTCACCGACTAATTCAACCCCAGTAAATCCAGCACCACAAACCGCAAACGTTAATAACGCTTTACGCTTTTGAGGATCATGTTCTTTCGCCGCTTTTTCTACACAGCTAAGAATATGTTTACGCATTTTCACTGCGTCTTCCATTGACCATAATGTAAACCCATGTTCTTTAACACCTGGAACGCCGAAGTCATTAGCTTCTCCACCCATACCAAGCACTAAATAATCATAAGAGAATTCGCCATGTTTTGTACGAACCACTTTGTTTTCTTTATCAAGACTTGTAACCGTATCTGTTACTAAGTTTACGTTTTTAGAACGTGCGAAGATTTTTTGTAAGTCGTATTGAATCGCATCTGGCTCAACACGTCCCCCAGCCACCTCGTGTAATTCAGTCATGTAAGTTAAGTAAGGATGTTTATCAATTAATGTAATTGTGACATCTTTATTCTTTTTCAACTTATGTGACAACGTCTTTGTAGCGGCTACTCCGGCAAATCCGGCACCGATAACTACGATGTTTGTTTTTGTCATTGCAAATCCTCCTTGATTATTCTCACTTTAGTAGTATATTCTATTCTGCACTTTTTGTCCATCGATTGTCTGTTGTTTCACGAACTTTTTCCAACTTTTTGGTCTGAATATTTTTTGAGTAGTTTTACATGTGTCAACGCATAGTTTGCCGCAATCCCAATGGCTACCCCTGCAAAGATTCCGACGATTGACATCGCAGGTAAATATAAGAGCACGGTCCACGATTTTGCCATCCAGCTTGCGACCATTAATTGGCCGACATTGTGCAAAATTCCACCTGTGGCACTAACACCAATCATGCTCACGCGTTCCTCTCCAAGCTGCTTCACCAGATACATTCCAATAAAGCTCACGAGCGCCCCCATCCCACTATAAAGGAAGGTTGAGAACGTTCCACCAAGAACGGTCGTCATTAGCGTCTTCATCACTACCACTAAAACGACTTCTTTAAAGGATAGTGTGTATAAACTAATCAACGTTACAATATTAGCTAACCCAAGCTTTGCACCTGGCGCAAAGGTAAAAGGAAATGGAATAGCTTGTTCAAGTAATCCAAGGATAATTCCTTGTGCTGTTAATAATGCGATAAAGACAAGTTTTCTAAGATTGCTATTTTTTTGCATTCCATTCCCCTTTCCTAGTTTCTAAAAGAGGCCGGAAACTCGTCCAGCCTCTTCATGCTATTTTTTACGTCTTACTAAAATTTTATTCTTCAAGCTCACGGCTTTTGGTGCCCATGTATGGAATAGTTCAAACCAGAACTTAGAAATTGGCATATCAAATTCACCGATATATTCCACTAACTCTGGATCAAACGATTGCTTGAATCCGTTAATCCCGCCATGATGTTCTTGGTCTTCAGAAACTCCGAAGAAGTCAAACGAACGGATGCCTTTTTCATCGTAAAGAGTTTGCATAATCCAAGATACAAGCGCCTTATTCGCGTTCAAGCCACCATCATCTGTGATGTTTGCTCCGTATAAGTAGTATGCTTTATCTAAGTATGTTACGACGAATGCTCCGCTGACGACTTTCCCTTCTGGATATTTCTCTAAGTCGCCTTTCATGCGTTCAATTTCTTTTTCGTATTTTGCAATGTTGACCTTCAATGATTCGATTTGCTTTTGTACATTCTCGATCCGTTTTGGATTGTTTAATGTTTCCAACTGTCCTGTTAACTTATCGAATTCTTTTTGTGCTGTTTCTAAGCGATTTGTCGCAAACTCTAATTGCACATTGTAGTCCACTTTCGCAAAGTATAAATCCACCATTCCTTTAGGGTGAAGGTGTTGATACATTGTTGTTAAATACTCGATACTACGCGCAACATATTGATCACGCTCAGCCGTAATCTTATTTAACTCATCATAGATTGGCATATCTTCAAGTGTTCCCTTGTAGCAAACAAC
>CAUUUT010000036.1:0-7545 GCA_963548485.1 uncultured Streptococcus sp. | reverse complement strand
TAATTCCATGAAAAAAAACATCGCAAGAAGAGCCGCGGGATTAGTACGAGATCATGATATGGTCTTTATTAACTCAGGCTCTACTGCCTTTTTATTATTAAATTTTCTAGCCGATGCAAATGTAACGATTTTAACGAATAATGGTCGTTCCATCTTCAAAAAACCATCTACGAAAGCATCCGTTGTGATTAGTGGAGGGGAAATTTTCGAGCAGAAAAAATCTCTCGTTGGGGATTTTGCGATTAACTCTTTTTCAAAAGCGAGAGCAGATATTTGTTTCTTAGGCGTTGGGGGAATCAGTAAAAATGGTATTTCCACTTACGCACTTCCAGAAACTGCTGTGAATCGTGTCATTTTAGAGCGTACGACAGGACATCGAATTATCGTTACGGAAGGGTTTAAGGTCGGTCGTGATTCGAACTTTCATACTGCTGACTGTAATATGATTACTCATTTAATTACAGACCACACAGCAGATTCTGAAACCGTTGCTTATTTAAAGAGTATTGGTGTGAAAGTGTTATTTATTTCATAGTGAAAAAGAATGTAGAGGTATAAAATGATTGAATTAGGAGAACGCTTAACACGCGTGGCTAGTTTTGTTCCAAAAGGATCAAAAGTGTGTGACGTTGGTAGCGACCATGCTTATCTACCAGTGTACTTAATCCAAAACGACCAAATAACTTCTTGTATCGCTGGAGAAGTTGTAGAAGGTCCCTATTTGTCTGCCAAGCAAAACGTTCGTGATTATCGGATGGAAAATCGTATAGAAGTTCGATTAGGAGATGGTCTTCAAATTCTCTCTAAAGAAGACGAAATCACAGCTGTCACGATTTGTGGAATGGGTGGAGAACTCATTTCTAGAATTCTTGAAGCTGGTTACAATGGCGGTCATCTAAACGGACGTGAAAGACTGATTCTTCAACCAAATGTGGCAGAGCATTTTGTGCGTGAATGGTTAATGAATCACTCTTATCACATAGTAGAAGAATCGGTTGTCGAAGATAATCATCGTTTGTATGAAATTATCGTAGCAGAACCAGTGGATAAACGTGTAGAGTATACAGAACTAGAATTAAAATACGGTCCTATTCTGTTAAAAGAATTATCAGAATTATCTGTTGCCAAGTGGAATCGTATGAATCGTAAAAATAAAGAGATTTTGGAACAATTGCAAAAGAGTAAGACTCCTCAACATGAAAAAATTGAGCAGTTTGAAAAAGCCTTTAATGAATTGCAAGGAGTGATTGATCGTGCCAACAGTTAGAGATGTAGTAAGTCGTTTTGAAAAACGCGTGCCAAAGAGTCTTTCAGTCCCAAAAGATCCAATTGGACTTCATTTTGGAGATTGGAACCAAGAAGTTAAAGTGATTATGACAACATTGGATATTCGTCCAAGTGTCATCGAAGAAGCGATTGCTAAAAACGTTGATTTAATTATCGCGCATCATCCGCCAATTTTTAGACCGGTGGCTTTGTTTGATTTAACCATTCCACAAAATAAAATGTTTCAACAAATTTTGAAGCATGATATTGCGGTATATGCTGCACATACAAACCTTGACGTAGTGGAAGGGGGAGTGAATGATTGGTTGGCGCAGGAGCTGTTACTATCTGATGTCACAGTGATGTCTCCAACTACAACGATTCCTTCTGTTAAAGTGGTTACTTATGTTCCTAAACAGGATTCCGAGAAAGTTCTAGAAGCGATGTTTGAAGCTGGCGCTGGGACAATCGGTGACAACTATAAAGAATGTGCATTCCAAAGCGATGGAGTTGGACAATTCACACCAGTGGATGGCGCGAATCCGACTATTGGTTCATTGAATCAGCGAGAATTCGTAGAGGAAGTGAAGTTGGAAGTTGTATGCTCAGAAGAAGTGTTGAGTGATGTTTTACGCTTCTTAAGAGCTGCCCATCCATATGAAGAACCAGCAATCGACGTCTTCTCATTGAAGAATGCAGGTAAGACTTTAGGGTTTGGTCGTGTAGGAAATCTTCCAAAAGCAATGACAGAAGAAGAGTTTATTGCATTTGTTACTGAGCGTTTCCAATTGAAGGGGCTCCGTTATGTTCCTTCTCGTGTAAATCCAAATGGCCTTATTTCAAGAGTCGCTGTTATGGGTGGTTCAGGCGGAAATTATTACATGGACGCACTTAGAAACGGTGCAGATGCATTTGTAACAGGAGATATTTTTTACCATACAGCGCATGACATACAAGAGACTCCATTATTCTTAGTAGATGCTGGGCATCATATCGAAGTGGTTTGTCGTAAACAATTAGCCAAATGGGTTAATGAATGGAAAGAAGAAAACAAATGGGATGTGACAGTGAACGAAAGTGAAACTTTTACAGATCCATTTGAATTTTATAAAGCAGGTGAAGAAAATGCATAAAGAATTAACAGAACGTTTTATCCGTTACGCAAAGAAAGAAACTAGATCTGACGAAACAAGTCAAACAGTCCCAACTACGCCTTCTCAAACAGCGTTTTTAAAAGACTTAGAACAAGAATTAAATGAATTAGGATTCCAAGAAGTGTATTTGAATCCTAAAAACAGTTTCCTAACAGCAACAATCCCATCAAATGTTGACCATGAAGTACCAACGATTGGATTTATTGCTCACGTGGACACAGCTGACTTTGAAGCTAGAAATATTCAACCACAAATTCACGAAAACTATAATGGGGAAGCCATCGTCTTAGACGAAGAAGGAAAATACGTATTGGATCCAAAAGACTTCCCGAACTTAAAAAATTATGTTGGACAAACATTAATCACAACAAACGGGAAAACATTACTAGGTGCTGATGACAAATCTGGTGTGACTGAAATCGTGACAGCAGGTGCATATTTATTACAACATCCTGAAATCAAACATGGTAAAATCCGTGTAGCCTTTGGTCCAGACGAAGAAATTGGACGCGGTGCTGATTTATTTGATGTAGAGCAATTTGCATGTGATTTTGCTTATACAATGGATGGCGGACCCGTTGGTGAATTAGAATACGAAAGCTTCAATGCATGTCGTGCAACTGTTCGTATTCAAGGAAAGAACGTTCACCCAGGTACAGCGAAAGATACAATGGTCAGCGCGCTTGAATTAGCTCGTAAGTTCCAAAATGCACTTCCTGAGTTTGAAGTTCCAGAACATACGACAGGACGCGAAGGTTTCTACCACTTAGTAGCAGCTGAAGGTGTCGTGGAAGAAGCAAAATTAGTTTACATTTTACGTGATCACAGCCGTGAATTATTCAACGCTAAAAAAGACATGATGCTACGTATCGCTTCTCGTATGAATAAAGAATTGGATACAGACCGTATTACCGTTGATTTACACGATGAATACTACAACATGGCTGAAATCATCGAGAAAGATTTCCGTTGTGTAGATGTGGCAAAACAAGCATTAGAAAACTTAGATATCGTACCAATCATTAAACCAATCCGTGGTGGTACAGATGGTTCTAAGATTTCATTTATGGGATTACCAACACCAAATATTTTTGCTGGTGGCGAAAATATGCATGGACGTTATGAATATGTTGCTGTGGAATCAATGGAAAAGGCAACACAAGTGATTATCGAAATCGCACGTTTAGCTGCGTTATAATTTTTAACAATTAAAAGAAAGGAGTGAGTTCATGACATTTGATGGTATTTTCACCAAATGGATGATGGACGAAGTAGCGCCTCTATTAGTAGGAGGACGTATTACAAAGATTCATCAACCATTACCATACGATGTACAATTCACCATTCGTGCTAACCGTAAGAACTACTTACTTGTGTGTTCGGCACACCCAATGATGGCTCGTGTACAATTTATTTCCGAGAAACCAGAGAATCCAGAAGTTGCTCCTAACTTTTGTATGATTCTTCGTAAGTATTTAGAAGGGTCTATTATTCAATCATTTATTCAAGTAGAAAACGACCGTATTTTACACTTGGATGTTTCTACGCGGGATGAGCTTGGGGATAAGGCTGGATATCGTTTCACCATTGAGATGATGGGGCGTCATAGTAATTTATTCTTAGTGAATCAAGAAGATAACACGATTATCGATTGTGTAAAACGCGTATCCCTTGGGCAAAATAGTTACCGTACCTTACAACCAGGTGCTAGCTATGTGATGCCTCCTCAAACGCCAAAGAAAAATCCTTTTGAGTATTCGCTCTTTGAATTAGATAGTTTACTTCACCCGTTTATTGGAGAACCTGGTGAAAGAACGTTGATGAATGTTTTTCAAGGGATTAGTAAACAGTCAGCTCATGAAATTGTGGAACGTAGTGAAAGAGAGGGCCAAAGCTTAGCCGAGGCCTTGCATCATTATCTCGAAGAAGGAAATACCGATATAAAACCGACACTTACGAAATCAACGGACGGGAAGACATACTTCTTGCCGTTTCCGTATATGAGTAAGACGGGTGAATCACAAAACTTTGAAACTCTTTCTGAATTATTAAGTGCATACTATGTTCAGAAGATTCAAGAAGAGAAGATTCAGCAATTAGCAGGGCATCTGTTACAAATGTTGAAATCTGAACTTCGCAAGAACCGTGAAAAAATGGTGAAACTCGATGAAGATTTAGCACGCACAGAGGATGCGGATCATTATCGCGTATACGGAGATTTGATTAATACGTATCAACATCAAATTGAAAAAGGTGCAAGTAGTGTTACGGTTCAAAACTTCTATCAAGACTATGAAGAAGTAACGATTCCATTAAATCCATTATTAACCGCTTCTCAAAATGCGCAGGCGTATTTTAAAAAATACCAAAAACTTAGAAATGCGGTAACGCATATTCATGAGCAACAAGAAGCAACGAAAAATGAGATGGATTATTTAGAGAGTGTTATTTACCAAATCGAAGAAGCGGACGTATTCAACTTAGAAGCCATCCGAGAAGAACTTGTAGAGAGTGGCTACTTAAAACGTTCTGCCTTGAAAAAAGGGATTAAGAAACAAGGAAGTGCCAAACCGCACGTATTTTACGCAACAGATGGCACACGAATCCTAGTTGGACGTAATAATTTACAAAATGACCAATTGACTCTCAGACAAGCGAAGAAGGAATACTTATGGCTTCATGCGCAAAATATTCCAGGATCGCACGTCATTATTGAATCCAGTAACCCAGCCGAAGAAACGATTGGTGAAGGAGCAATGCTTGCTGCATACTACTCGAAATATCGTCTTTCTGGAACGGTTCCTGTAGATTATGTTCAAGTATCGAAAATCCGTAAGCCAAACGGCGCTAAACCAGGATTTGTCGTTTATGAAGGGCAGCAAAACACGTATATTACACCTGACCCATTAAAGGTTGAAGCGTTAAGAAATAATAAACCGAAATAGAGGGATGTTATGAAAATTATTGTGACAGGATTTGACCCTTTTGGAGGGGAAAAGATTAATCCATCGATTGAATGTGTCAAAGCTCTTCCTGAAATAGAGGGAGTGGAACTCTTTCGCGTTGAATTACCAACTGTATTTAAGGAATCAGCCAACCGCTTGAATGAAGTCATTAATGATGTGAAACCGGACGCTGTCTTATGTGTTGGTCAAGCAGGAGGAAGACCTGGGATTACAATGGAGCGTATCGCAATTAACGTAGATGATGCGAGAATTCCAGATAATATCAGTCAACAACCAATCGATGAAGCCATTCAACTGGATGGAGAAGCTGCATACTTTACAACTTTACCAATCAAGCGAATTGTAAATGCGATTCGAAAAGCGGGAATTCCAGCGGAAGTTTCAAATACTGCGGGGACATTCGTATGTAACCACATTATGTACCAAGCGTTATTTACTGCGACAAAGGCTGATAAATCATTTAAAGCAGGATTTATGCATATTCCGTTTATTCCAGAGCAAACGACGGATAAACCGTCTCTACCGCTTGAAGAGAGCACAAAAGCTTTACAGATTGCGATTGAGACAATTCGTGATTATTTACATGATGAAGATATTAAGGTTCAAGAGGGAGCCATTTTTTAGAAAGGAGGGAGATGAATAATGTCACCAAAAGCTGCATATATTCATATCCCTTTTTGTTCGCATATTTGTTACTACTGCGATTTCAACAAGGTATTTATCGAAGGGCAACCAGTTGATGAATATATTGAATTATTAATTCGTGAAATGGAACTGACTAAACAAAAATATAATATTGGGCCGCTTGAAACATTATATGTAGGAGGCGGGACACCATCTTCATTAAATCCGAAACAAATGGAGCGATTATTGGATGGAATCCATCAACATACACCTCTTCAAAACGATGCGGAGTTTACGATGGAATTGAATCCAGATGATGGAACACCTGAACTTCTCACTGTCATGAAGGAAGGTGGAGTGAATCGTCTGAGTATGGGTGTCCAAACCTTTAATAACGATTTACTCAAAGCCATTGGTCGTAAACATACGAGAGAAACGGCCATCCGTACGATTGAAAATGCTCGCAACGTCGGTTTTGAGAATATGAGTATCGACTTGATCTTCAGACTTCCAAAACAAACGATTGCTGATTTTGAAGAGAGTTTAAAAATGGCGATGGCGCTAGACTTGCCTCATTATTCCATTTACTCACTTATTTTGGAACAGAAGACGGTTTTCTATAATTTAATGAGACAAGGGAAACTTCCATTGCCGACGCAGGATGAAGAAGCAGATATGTTTGAACTTGCAATGAAAACGATGGAGGAGTTTGGCAGACATCATTATGAGATTAGTAATTATGCACTTCCAGGATATGAATCGAGACATAATCTCCATTATTGGAATGCGGATGAGTACTTTGCGTTTGGAGCAGGAGCGCATGGTTATGTGAATGGTGTTCGTTATCAAAATAATGGTCCAATTCAACATTATCTGACTCCGTTACGAGAGGGTAAATTGCCAATTTTTTCGGAGACATTGTTAACAAAAAAACAACGAATCGAAGAATTTATGTTCTTAGGTTTAAGAAAGTTTTCTGGTGTTTCAAAGATTGAATTTATGGAAAGATTTGGAAATTCTATGGATGAAATTTATGGTGAAGTGATTCAAGAACTACTAGAAGAAGGATTGCTCACAACTACATCTGATGGATATGTTCTAACACATCAAGGGAAGTTCCTTGGTAATAATGTTTTCCAAGCGTTTTTGATTGATGAAAATCAAAATGAAACTTTTTGAAAATAGGGGATATTGTTAAACATTTCTTAAAGAATGTGTTATCATATCTTATGGCATTTTAAATGCACATAATAAATTAAAAGAAAAGGGGATATCTATCCAATGGAAAATATCGTTAAGATTTTAACAGCACCTGCATTCGTGTCTGCTATCTTCTCAACAATTTCAATTATCTTAGTGGGTTATTTCATCCGCAAGAAAAATATTGTTGATGCAAACAGTGGTAAAGTTTTATCTAACGTTTTACTTTCAGTTGCGCTTCCTGCGTTAGCGTTCAAAGCCTTCATGGTTGACATTAACGACAAAACATTCACAACTGGTTTAAACGTATTTATTTTTGGTTTTATCGCTTATGT
>CAUUUT010000035.1:0-7587 GCA_963548485.1 uncultured Streptococcus sp. | reverse complement strand
ACAACAGCAGAAACAACAGCAGAAACAACAGCAGAAACAACAGCAGAAACAACAGCAGAAACAACAGTAGAAACAACAGCAGAAACAACAACTAGTACGCCAGAAGAACCAAAACAAGAAGAATTACCAAATACAGGGGCTACGGCTTCTCTAACTGGTGCAGCAATTGCAGCAATATTAACAGGTTTTGGAGTATTAGGATTCAAGAAAAAAGAAGACTAAAATCATAAGAGATGAATGAGGATGTATTGCATCCTCATTCTTTTTTTACGTTAAATTATGGTATAATAAAACGAATATGCATCAAGCGAGGTGACCTCATGAAAACAGATATTAAAATTGCACAAGAAAACCAATTGCAACCCATCACGGTGATTGCTGAAAAGCTTCATTTAGCTGCTGATGAAATAGAACCCTATGGAAAATACAAAGCCAAGATTGATAAGACTGATATTCATAACCCAGAGAATTTTGGGAAACTCATTTTAGTGACATCGATGAATCCGACTCCTGCTGGAGAAGGAAAGTCTACAGTAACAGTTGGCCTTGGAGACGCACTAACGGCTAGTGGAAAGAAAACTGCCATCGCACTTCGTGAACCATCTCTAGGACCAACGCTTGGGCTCAAAGGGGGAGCTACAGGTGGAGGATATGCGCAAGTTGTTCCCATGGAAGAAATCAATTTGCATTTCACAGGGGACATGCATGCCCTAACGACAGCAACAAATCTGTTATCTGCAATTATCGACAATCATATTCATCAAGGAAATGAATTAGAAATCGATCCTAGCCGCATTATTTGGAAGCGGGCCTTGGACTTGAATGACCGAGCGTTGCGAGAAATTGAAATCGGACTGGGTGGTCCAGTGAATGGAACACCGCGTAAAGACGGTTTTGATATTACAGTCGCAACTGAAATGATGGCTATTCTTTGCCTGGCGAGTGATTTAAGCGACTTGCAACGACGCGTTTCAAATATTCTCGTGGCGTATACAAAGTCAGGAGAACCTGTTACCGTGTTTGATTTAGGTGCGGAAGGAGCCATTACCGCATTACTCAAAGAGGCGATGAAACCAAACCTTGTGCAGACATTGGAAGAAACACCAGCCATTGTTCATGGAGGACCATTTGCTAATATCGCGCATGGCTGTAATAGTGTCGTGGCAACGAGAATGGCATTGACGCTTGCAAATTATGTAGTGACCGAAGCAGGATTCGGGGCTGACCTTGGTGCACAGAAGTTCCTCGATATTAAAGTTCCTGTTCTTGGAAAACATCCAGATGCAGTTGTGCTTGTAGCGACCATTCGTTCGACGAAAATGCATGGTGCCGTTGCGCTTGATGAACTCGCACTTGGTGAGAATCTCAAGGCGGTTCGTGAAGGTTTCAAAAATGTACGAAAACATATCGAAAACGTACAAGCTTATGGCTTACCAGTTGTTGTAGCCTTAAATGAATTTTTAACAGATACGAAAGATGAACAAACTCTCTTTATGGAATTATGCCATGAGATGGGTGTGGATTGTGTTCTTACGAGTGTGTGGGAACATGGAAGCCGGGGCGGTATCGCACTAGCAGAGAAAGTTGTCGAATTATGTAAGAACAACGCTACTTTCCAACCAACTTACGATATGAGTGCGACAATCCAAGAGAAAGTCGAGACGATTGCGAAGAACGTTTATGGTGCTACAAATGTTCATTATTCAGACGAAGCACTTACACAATTGAAAGAATTTGAAAAACTGGGATGGAATCATTTGAATGTATGTATTGCTAAAACGCCATACTCGTTCTCAGATAATGCGAAATTAAAAGGACGACCAACAGATTTCGATATTACGATTCGTTCATTGATTCCAAAGCTCGGTGCTGGATTTATTGTAGCGTTAACGGGAACAGTTTTAACAATGCCAGGACTTCCTAAAGTTCCAGCAGCACTAGGAATTAGTGTTGATGACAATGGGAAAATTCAAGGGTTATATTAAGAGACTTGAAAGGAGTTTGCATGAAAGATTTTAGAGTTGATCATTTGAAAAAATCTTATGGTGCGAAATCATTATTAGAAGAGGTGTCCTTTATTATTAACGAAGGAGAACACGTAGGTTTAATCGGTCAAAACGGGACAGGTAAGAGTACATTATTATCCATTCTTGCAGGAGTTGATTTTGC
This sequence comes from uncultured Streptococcus sp., assembly GCA_963548485.1. GTDB lineage: Bacteria > Bacillota > Bacilli > Lactobacillales > Aerococcaceae > Granulicatella. The sequence continues at coordinate 5,418 of CAUUUT010000035.1, read as the reverse complement.
AGAATCAGGCGATATTACAACGTCTAACGATTTCAGAATTGGATACTTATCTCAGCAACCAGAATTAGAGGACGAAGATACGATTTTCGAAGCTTTATATAAAGGCGACCATCCAACGTTAAAAGTCGTTCATGACTTTGAAGAAGTGGTGGAACAATTACGTGAAAATCCAACGTCGGAAAGTCTTGCGAAACGATACAGCGTCTTAGAGCAAAAGATGAATGAAATCGATGGATGGCAAGTGGAAGTGCAAATCAAGACCATCCTTCAAAAGATGGGACTAACGGATATTCAGAAAAAAGTGGGTACACTCTCTGGTGGTCAAAAGAAGCGTGTGGGTCTTGCAAAAGTATTGATGGAAGAACCGGATTTACTATTGCTTGATGAACCAACGAACCACCTAGACTTAGAAGCCATTGAATGGTTAGAAGGCTATTTAGCCAATTATAAAGGAGCGATGATGCTCGTTACGCATGACCGTTACTTCCTCGAACGTGCGGTAACGCATATGTTTGAACTCGTGAACGGTAGAATTGAAGCGTACGAAGGAAATTACGAATCGTACTTAGAGCAACGAAGTCAACGAGAACAAATTGCTGCACGCATGTCGCAGAAACAAAAACGGTTATACTTAAGTGAATTAGAATGGATGCGTCAAGGAGCACAGGCTCGTTCAACAAAGCAACAAGCACGTATTCATCGTTTTGAAGCGCTGGAAAAAGATGTGAAGCAAACGACTTCTCAAGAGAAGCTAGTGATGGAGTTTGACCAAGCTCGTATTGGGAAACGCGTTTTTCAACTGGAAGATGCCTCTCTTTCGATTAATGGGCAATCCATCGTGAAGAATCTGGATTGGGTTATTCAAAGTCAAGCGCGCATCGGGATTGCTGGAGTGAATGGTGTTGGAAAATCCACATTCTTAAATGCCATTGCCGGACAGATTCCATTTGATAGTGGTCAATTTGTTGTCGGTGAGACTGTTCGAATCGCGTACTATAAACAACAAGATGAAGATATTCCAATGGATAAACAACTGATCCAATATTTACGAGAAGAAGCGGAAGAAATCAAACGTAAAAATGGAGAAGTAGCATCCGTTTCAGAATTACTCGAGACTTTCTTATTCCCAAGACATTTACATGGAGCGTATATCCATACACTGTCTGGGGGAGAGAGAAGACGTCTCTACTTACTTCGTTTATTAATGACAAAACCAAATGTGTTATTATTAGACGAACCAACGAACGACTTGGATATTGATACATTAACCGTGATCGAAGATTTCCTAGAGTCGTTTAATGGGGCAGTCCTTATCGTATCGCATGACCGTTACTTCTTAGATAAGACGGTCGACCAATTATTTGTCATCCGAGGAGAAGGGCAAACAGAACTGTTCTACGGATCGATGAGTGAGTATTTAGAACAAGAAAAGACACTCGCAAAAGTTGTAATGGAAGCTCCAAAGGTGGAAACGCCAAAAGCGGATGCACCAAAAGCAACCCCATCTAAGAAGATGACGTATCAAGAGAAGAAGGAGTGGGAGACGATTGAAGGAACCATTCAAGAGCTCGAAGAAAAACTAGAATTCTTGCAAGAGGAAATGAGTGTACATGCACAAGATTTTGCCAAACTACAAGAATTACAAGAGGAATTAGACAAGACGGAAGAAGCGGCAAGTGAAGCTTACGAACGTTGGGAATATTTAGCAGAATTAGCAGGGAATTAAAGAAAGGAACAGACATGACGAAACAATATAAAGACTTACTAAGAAAGATTTTAGAAGAAGGAACAACAAAAACGGACCGTACTGGTACAGGTACAAAGAGTGTGTTTGGATACCAAATGCGTTTTGACTTGCAAAAAGGATTTCCACTTTTAACAACAAAACGTGTGGCGTTTGGTTTAATTAAGAGTGAATTACTATGGTTCTTACACGGAGATACAAATATCAAATACTTATTAGAACATAACAACCACATTTGGGATGAATGGGCATTTGAGCGTTATGTCTCTTCTCCAAAATACACTGGTCCTGATATGACAGACTTTGGACGCCGTTGCTTAGAAGATGAAGCCTTTAACGAAGTATACCAAGAAGTGAAGAAAGACTTCTGTGAGAAAATCTTAACGGATGATGCGTTTGCTGCAGAATTCGGTGAACTTGGTAATATTTATGGGTCACAATGGCGTCACTGGAAAACAAAAAAAGGGGAAACGATTGACCAAATCGCAGACTTACTGAACTTATTGAAGAACTCTCCAGATTCACGTCGGATGATTGTTTCCGCATGGAATCCAGAAGATGTTCCAAGCATGGCGCTTCCTCCATGTCACACCATGTTCCAATTTTATGTTGCTGACGGTAAATTAAGTTGTCAATTATACCAACGTAGTGCGGATGTGTTCTTAGGGGTGCCATTCAACATCGCAAGTTACGCCTTATTAACACATTTAATCGCAAATGAAGTAGGCTTAGAAGTTGGTGAATTCGTTCATACATTAGGCGATGCGCATATCTACTTAAACCATATGGAACAAGTGGAAACGCAATTAGCACGCGAAGAAAGAGAATTACCAACACTTGTATTAAAACATCCTGAAAAATCAATGTTTGAAATCGATGTTGATGATGTGATTGTGGAAGGATATAATCCACATCCAACGATTAAAGCACCGATTGCCGTTTAATACTGGAGGAAACAGATGTTAATTTATATTTGGGCTCAAGATGAACAAGGGCTTGTTGGAAAAGACAATACGCTTCCTTGGCGATTACCGAATGATTTGAAGTTCTTTAAAGAAGTGACAATGGGGCAAACCATCCTCATGGGACGTAAAACGTTTGAAGGGATGGGGAGCCGCTTGCTTCCAGGGCGTCAAACAATTCTTCTTACTAGAAGTGACGATTATGAAGTGCCAGGCGCTGAAGTCGTAACAGATGTAAAAGAAATTATTGAAGATGCCAAACACGAGGATATTTATGTGTGTGGTGGTGCAGAAGTGTATCGTCTTCTAAAGGATTATGTGGAACTGCTATACTGCACAAAAATCCATCATACATTTGAGGGAGATACGTATTTCCCAACTGATTTTCCGTGGGGCGATTTTATTAAAGTGAAAACCCTCGAAGGAGAAGTGGACGAGAAAAATGTCTATCCGCATACGTTTGAAATCTACGAGAGAAAAGAGGAAACTCTATGACAACGTGGCATGATGTGATTGGTGGGGAGAAGGAAAAAGAGTATTTCCATGCAGTACGTTCTTTTGAACAAAGCGAGCGAAATCATCATAAAGTATTTCCGGCTGCTGAGAATGTCTTTAAGGCATTGGAGTTGACACCGTTTGATAATGTGAAAGTGGTGATTCTTGGTCAAGATCCTTATCATGGCGACAACCAAGCACATGGCCTTAGCTTCTCCGTTCAAAAAGGTGTTGCACTGCCGCCTTCATTACTCAATATTTATAAGGAGCTTGAAAGTGACCTTGGCATTCCGATTGCAAAGAGTGGAGATTTAACCGCTTGGGCAAAACAAGGTGTGTTGTTACTGAACACGGTGTTGACGGTTCGTGCACACGAGGCGAATAGCCATCGTGGTCAAGGGTGGGAGACTTTTACCGATGCGGTCATTACTTCTCTAAACCAAACTGACCATCCGATTGTATTTGTATTGTGGGGGAAACCAGCGCAATCGAAAGAAAAGCTGATTACCAATCCGAATCATTTGATTTTAAAGGCACCACATCCAAGTCCATTATCCTCATACCGCGGATTTTTTGGGAGTAAGCCATTCAGTCAAATTAACGAATTTTTAGAAAAAACAGATCAAACGCCAATTGATTGGCGAGTAGAGTAAGTGGAATTCTTCCCACTTGCTCTATTTTTTTGCCTTTAGTATGAAGTTTGTGGTACCATAGTGAAAACGGTTAAAAGAAAGAAGGGTTTTTATGAAGAAAAAGAGTAAATGGTTTGGTTTATTCGCAACTTTATTGGTGATTTTATCATTGGTGTTTTTAGGAAACACTTCAGCAAAAGCAGCTGAAGGAAAAGAGCTTCAAAACGTAATTTCAGGATTAGAACTTCTTGATCAATCGGATACAAAATTAAGTCCAGATGCAAATGGAGTCTATCAAATTCTTACAAATAGAGCTTATAAATTAAGAGCACTATTTGACTTAGAACATTACAATGGAGATATTCAAAATGGAGATTTCTTTAAATTAGAAGTTCCTGCTGAGATTACATTCTACGATAATCATGATGTGGAATTAGTGGACTTAGCAACAAACGTTCCAATTGCGGATGCGCATTTTGAAGGACATGGAGATAACCAAGGTGGGACGATTACAGTCACACTGAAGAACCTTGACCAATATTTAGCAGCAAAAGGTGCGGATACAGTCAAAGAGGTCAAAGGAACTTTGGCGCTAAACTTCTTATATAAGAAGAATGTTTCGAACCAACCCGTAACATTTGATTCACCTTCAATGAAGACAACAATTACGCAAACGCATAATGTCCAAACTCTTTCAAATGAAACAGATCCAATTGGTAAAGAAAACTTTGCAAAAATTGGTGGGCAAGCAGCAAATAAAGCATGGACATCAGCAAAATTAGAAGCTGCAGGTTCAAAAGGTTCTGGCCAATACGTTTCAGAATGGAAAGTACGTGTAAACACGAGTGGAGATAACTTAGGGGAAAACTTAGTATTAACAGATACATTGCCAAGTGACCCATCTACTGCTTCGATTCAATATATTCCTGAATCATTAGTCGTGTACAATGCACCTTCAATGAACGAAACAACATCTGGTAAAGAATCGGATTTCGTACAATTAGTAGAAGGAACTGACTACACAGTAAACTGGAATGAAAACTATACGAACTTTACAATCACATTCAAAGATGGAACTAAAAAATACTATGTCACTTATGACACAACAACTCCAAATGATGGAAGTAAAGTTCAAAATATGGTTTCTGTAGCAAAAGCAGACGGTACACCTGTCACTCGTCGTACAAATACGACTGAAACAACATTCACAGCAAGTGCTACTTCGCTCTTCTCAGGTACAATCGAAGCAACGAGTGCTTATACGGTTAAAGTAACTAAAGTAGATGAGAAAACATTGAATCCTGTTCAAGGTGCTGTATATGTTATTACAGATCCAGATGGAAATACAGTTGAAGTGACTACTGATGAAGAAGGTCATGCTGTATCTCCACAATTCGATGAAAAATACGCTGGAAAAGAATTCAAAATTAAAGAGAAAACTGCTCCAAAAGGTTACGAATTAGATGAAACTGAATATACAGTAACTCTTGGTAAAGATGGAAGCATCTTACATGTGAAAGATACTCCTAAAGAGGAAGAAACAACTACAACGACAACAACTACCTCTACAGAGGAAGAAACAACT
>CAUUUT010000034.1:0-7820 GCA_963548485.1 uncultured Streptococcus sp. | reverse complement strand
CAGGACCATACGTACAATATACGCATGCGCGTGCGATGAGTATTTTACGTAAAGCGAACCATACGGTCGATACAAAAGAGGCGTTCTCATTAACAGACGATGATGCGTGGGAAGTATTGAAACTCATCGAAAACTATCCAAACGTTGTCCGCTTTGCTGAAGAAAAATGCGAACCATCAGCAATTGCAAAATTCGTTATCAACTTAGCACAAGCTTTCAATAAATATTACGCACATACAAAAGTACTTGTTGAAGATGAAGCCTTCAACAGCCGTATCGCTTTAGTACAAACAACAGCAAGCATCCTAAAACAAGGCTTAGCGCTTCTTGGCGTAGCTGCTCCAGATGAAATGTAGTCATTGACATCAAGTAGGATAAGCCGTATACTAAATGCACATATAGAAGCAATGAACAAGCGCAGTAGTGGTTGTCCACGGGAAAAAGAAGAGAATTGTCGGTTGGTGCAAGACAATCCCCCACATCCGCGAAGTACACTTGGGAGCAATCCGTCAGGACGTCTCATCCGCGATAAGGATGCTCGAGTGGATGATGCCTCGCATCGTCAACAAGGGTGGTAACACGGTGAAAATCGTCCCTAATAGTCTTTTTGGCTATTAGGGATTTTTTATTTACAAGAAAGAAGGGAAGAAACAAGATGAACATTATCGATGATTTAGAATGGCGCGGCGCCATCAACCAAATGACAGATGAAGAAGGCTTACGTGCCTTAACAAGCGAAAAGGCTGTATCGCTCTACTGTGGGGTAGACCCAACTGGCGACAGCATGCACATTGGACACTTAATTCCATTTATGATTCTTCGTCGTTTCCAATTAGCAGGACATAAACCAGTCATCTTGATTGGTGGAGCAACAGGTTCTATCGGGGATCCAAGTGGTCGTACAAGCGAACGTGTGCTTCAATCAATGGAACAAGTTCAACATAATGTTGAAAAATTAACAGCGCAAATGAAGAAATTATTCTTCACAACAGATGAAGACCAAGCGACATTACGCCTTGTAAACAACTACGATTGGACAAAAGATTTATCATTATTAGACTTCTTACGTGACTACGGAAAGCATTTCAACTTGAACACAATGCTGGCTAAAGACGTTGTCGCAAGCCGTCTAGAAGTGGGAATTTCATTTACAGAATTCTCATACCAAATCCTACAATCAATGGACTTCCTGCATTTATTCAAGACAGAAGACGTGCAAGTTCAAATCGGTGGTGCAGACCAATGGGGGAACATCACTTCAGGACTTGAGTTAATCCGTAAGGTAGAAGGGGCAGAGTCTCGTGCGTACGGTCTAACGATTCCGTTGATGTTAAAATCAGACGGTACAAAATTCGGAAAATCAGCTGGTGGCGCTGTATGGCTCGACCCTGAGAAGACAACTCCATACGAATTCTACCAATTCTGGTTAAACCAAGACGACCGCGATGTAATTAAATACATCAAGTACTTCACATTCTTAGAACGCGAAGAAATCGAAGCGCTCGAAGAAAAAGTGGCGACAGAACCACATAAACGTGAAGCACAAATCCGCCTTGCTGAAGAAGTGACTCGCTTTGTTCACGGAGAAAAAGCCCTAGAAGACGCGAAGAAAATTACAAACGCGCTCTTCACAGGAAACGTACAACAATTAACAGCCGACGAAATCGAACAAGGCTTCAAAAACATGCCAACATTTGAAAGTTCAAAAGAAAGCCAAAACTTAGCAACTTGGCTTGTTGATCTTGGCATCGAACCATCAAGAAGACAATCACGCGAAGATATCCAAAACGGCGCGATTTCAATCAACGGTGAAAAAGTAACCGACCTCGAATTCGAATGGACGAAAGAACATTCCTTCGAAGAACGCTTCGTTATCGTCCGCCGCGGCAAGAAAAAATACTTCTTAGTGGTGTTGAAATAAAAGACTTATGGATGATTCTTTTGAATCCTTGCGGATTTAATTATCATCACTGTAACGTTGCATCAGCGCAAGCCTTGGTCTTGCGCCTTAAAAGCCTCAAAGAGGGAGTAAGACCAAAGACAAAACAGGACTCACAGTGTGAGTCCTGTTTGCTTTGTAGTCTTACCCCCGCAAAGCTGATTAGGATTAAGCGAATCACGAGTGATGAAGCTTAATTCAATCAGCTACTGCGTCTAACTTTATAAAGTACTTTAAGTACGGATTAACAATCCTACGCCCTCTTAGCACAGTGGTTGAATGGAATGAGTTTAGCTGTAAACAGCTATCTCATTCCTATTCAACTTTGTGGGGGAAAGAAAACGAAATGCCATAGATACGAATGAATCTATGGCATTTCTGTCTTTCTCCCTCGTTTTTATGCTTCATCCCGTTACAATGATGATAAAATCCGCAGTATTCTTCGGAATCATCCTGTGCCTGTTATATATAAAGTCACTTAGAAAATTATTCTTAACTAACCTGACGAGAACGAGCAGTTCACAAAGCTTGAAACAAAAAAATGTTTTAAATAGATTTTCAAACCTGTTATAAACGCCTACACAATCATGTTTCAAAAGCAAATGTAAAAAACACAATATGACATATATGTTATATTGCAAAATAACTTTATGGGCAAAAGCCCGAATTTGTTGACTCCAAAACTGTCCACATTTCCATTTAAAACTGCCCCCACGCAATCCATAGCAGCTAAAGATATTTTACGTAAAATCCTTTCAATGCGGTAACCTTGATGATTGGTTTTGGATTTCGGGTAATGTATGGCTTCAATAGTGACAGTAACGTGTATATAGTATTAAAACGAATAAGAGGGCGTAGGAATTTATTCCGTACGCCCTCTTTGAGGCTTTAAAGGTGAGAGACTTCGGCTCGAACCGGTACAACGTTACCGTCACTATGGTGATAGCCATACGGCTTTCCGAAATCCAATTTTTATTTATACTTTTTTCTTATCAAAAATCAACAAAAATTCACATTTTAACCTGTAATATTTCACATAAAATAACGATTTATGTATCAAAAAGGTCAGTCGTTCGGGTTATGTTACAACTTTATTACAAGGTATTATCAATTCGAAGAAAATCAACATCGGCCTAAAGTCCTATGGTATTATAGTACCAAGTTAAGTTTTATTAAAAGCCGTGACCGGCTACTTCGAATATATATTAGTGAGAAACATTGGAGGAAAATCACTTGAAAAAACGTTTATTAACAGTATTAGTAACAGGAACAGTATTATCATTAGGAGCTTTAGCGCCATCAGTTAACGCGCAAGATTATGATTCACAAATCAATTCAGTTAACTCATCAATCGCTAACATTAATGAGAAAAAATCAGCAGTTAATTCTACAATCGATACATTAGCGAAAGAATTATCTGATGTACAAACTAAAATCGATACAACTCAAGCTAAAAAAGCTGAAGTTCAAGAACAAATCGAAACATTAAAAGCTGAAATTGCTAAATTAGAAAAAGTAATCGCAGAACGTAACACACGTTTAGAAGAACAAGCTCGTTCAGTACAAACAAATGGTGCTCGTTCATACTTAGATTTCTTATTAAACGCTGAAAGCTTATCAGATGCGGTTAGCCGTATCGGTGTTGTAATGGACTTAATGGGTGCAAACCGCGAGTTAATGCAACAACAAGCTGAAGACAAAAAACAAGTAGAATCTAAAGAAGAAGCTCAACAAGAAAAATTAGCTGAACAAGAAGCAGCTGAAAAAGAATTAGCTTCATTACAAACAGAATTAAATGATACTTTCTCTAAAAACAAAGTATTATTAGCAAACCTTTCACAAGAAGAGTTAGCTGAAATCGCAAAACGTGATGGATTAGTTGCTGAAAAAGAAGCTTTCCAAAAACGTTTAGCTGAAGAAAAAGCAAAAGCTGAAGCAGAAGCAGCTCGTATTGCTGAAGCATCTCGTCAAGCGTTAGCAGCACAAGCTTCACAATCACAAACAACTGCTACACAAACTTCATATGAAGCTCCTGCACCTGCAGCAGCTAGCACAGCTTCAAGCTCTACTTCAACACCAGCTCCAGCAGCACAAACATCTAGCTACACTTACACAGCTGGCGGAGGTTTCCCAGCAGTTGACCCAAGTTTCCGTGCTTCACTTAACGGTGGATACTTCGGACAATGTACTTACTACGTATTTAACCGTATGGCACAAGTTGGAACACCAATCGGACACAGCATGATGGGTAACGCGGCTGAATGGCCATCATACGCTCGTAGCTATGGATACTCAGTATCTAACTCACCTTCAGCTGGTTCAGCAATCGTATTCCAACAAGGTTTAGCAGGTGCTGACCCAACTTACGGACACGTAGCTTTCGTAGAAGCAGTTAACGCAGATGGTTCATTATACATCTCTGAAATGAACGTACGTGGATTAAACGTAATCTCTTACCGTACAATCTCAGCAAGCGTTGCAGCTCAAGCAACATACATCCGTTTCTAATATGAAATGACCGTCTCCTGAAAGGGAGGCGGTTTTTGTTTGCACTTTTTAGGGAAGCGTTGCTTTAACAGGAATAGGTTGACACATTCCCTCGCCTTCCTTATGATAAAGAAAAAACGTAAGGAGTATTTTAATGAAGAAAATTTTGAAATTATCCATTCTATTATTGGGGGCATTATTTGTTTTACTAGGATGTAGCTCAGAAGCTAAAAGTGAATTTACTTTAGATTTAAGTGATATAAAACAAAAAATAACCTATGTATACGATAAAGAAAAAGATTCAGTTTCATCTGTAACATTTAATCTCATCTACGACATTTCAAAAAGTAAAGATATTGAAGAAAAAGCACGTAGTACCGCAAAACTAATAGTAGACGACGCGAATGGAATTGAAGGGGTTAAAGTCACTCAATCTGATAGTGCAAAAGAACTAAAGATAACGATTGAAGTGGATCTAAAGAAGTTCAACTATGATGATGAGAAGACAGCTGCTAAAGCGCCAGCTCTATATAGTAGCGTTCATACAGCGGTAATAAAGAAAAATGATATTTACAGCTTTGAAGAATCTAAAAAGAGTATTTTAAAAGAAGGATTTAAAGAAGTGAAATAGTCGAATAGAAACTTGGATTTCAGTGAATGGAATCCAAGTTTTTTATATAAATGATGAGTGTGGACTTCAACAGAATTTGACAAACGATAGTTCATTTTCTATGATTAAGGCAAGTCAGATTAAAGGAGTATTTGAATGAAGAAAATCTTGAAACTATCCATTCTATTAATGGGGGCGTTATTTGTTTTACTAGGTTGTAACCAAGAAACAAAAAGTGAATTTGTTTTACAGGAGAGTGCTAGTAAGACGAAATTAATCTATGTATATGATAAAGAGAAAGATTCAGTTTCTAAACTAACGATGGAAATCATTTACGATATCACCAAAGATGAACGGTACACAGAAGCCGCTCGTAGTCAACGAGACGAGGTTGTAGCGGAGATGGAAGGAATTGAAGGTGTTACATACACTAAGAAGGACGATAATAACTACATTACGCTAACGATTGAAGTCGACGTTAATAAATTTAAGTTCGATGATGCGGCAAGTCGCAAGAAGGCGCCAACACTCTATAACACCGTTAATGCAGCTTTGAAAAGAAAAGACAATATTGTTAGCTACCAATTATCTAAAGACGCTATTTTAGAATACGAGTTTAAAGAAGTGAAATAAAGGGGAGTTTTCTAATGAAGAAAATCTTGAAGTTATCGATTGTACTATTAGGAGCGTTATTTGTATTGCTAGGATGTCGTTCGGAAAGTAAATCAGTCTTTGTTTTACAAACAGATACTTCGAAAGTTACTTATACCTATGTATATGACAAAGGAAATGACACAGTTATATCTCTAACAACCGATGTAGTAGTACGTTTATCAGGGGTTCAGGAATTTGCAACAGAAACACGTCAAAAAAGAGATGAACTCGTGAATCAAATGAAAGATATTGAGGGCGTAAAAGTCACTTCGTCAGATGGTGAAAATGCAATAGGTTTCACTATTGAAATAGATGTGAAGAAGTTCAAATTGGATGACGCAGAAAGTCGTGAAAAAGCGCCAAGTTTGTATCAAACAATGGATACCGCACTGATTAAGAAAGATGATAAAGTCAGCTTTTCAGCGTCTAAAGAAAGCATTGAACGTCTTGGACTTGTGGAACAAAAAGAAGAAAAATAAATATAGAAGAACTTGGATTGCGGCTAACATAATCCAAGTTTTTTATTGGAGAAACAGCATAAATACAGCATTATTGAGGCAGAGAGATTGCCTAACGGACGGCGAGGTGCTACAATACAAACATAAATAACATTTTCGGGGCAAGGTGAAATTCCTGACCGGTGGTATAGTCCACGAGCCGCTTGGCATGATCTGGTGTGATTCCAGAACCGATAGTATAGTCTAGATGTGAGAAAATGGCACTATTTCAACAAGTCTATTTGACGAGCAGTATTGAAAGGTCCATTTCAATGCTGCTTTTTTCTTGGAAACTGAGAAACAGTGCAATTTCCTTCGCCCTATGAAGGAGGACGTACCATGAGTACAAATGTAAGAAAGTCGAACAGAACATCGGCTAAAAAAATTGTTCTAGTAGGAGTATTTAGTGCGATTAGTACCGTGTTAATGTTGTTGTCATTCAACGTACCGTTTATCCCAACATTCGTGAAGCTCGACTTCTCGGATTTACCGGTATTGCTGGGTGGATATCTTCTTGGACCATTACACGGAAGCTTGATTGCGCTCATCAAAGTATTGCTAAACTTCTTCTATAATGGGTCAATGACCTTTGGAATCGGAGAAACAGTGAACTTAATCGGTAGCTTAAGCTTTATGTTACCAGCAGTGCTTTACTATCAACGTCGTCGTAATTTCAAATCAGCGGTGATCAGCTTAATCATCGGTACGATTTCAGCGACAGTGGTGTTACTGACAGCGAACTATTTCGTGATGTTCCCACTTTACGCAACAGCGATGAACTTCCCGATGGAAAAAATTGTAGCCGCAGCACATGCATTAAACCCATTTGTAACAGACTTAGGCTCACTAATGGCATTTGCATTACTTCCATTTAATATCGTGAAGTTTGGGCTAAATAGCGTCCTTGCGATGTTGATGTACAAACGTTTAGCACAAACCTTAAAATTAGAACATTAATCCAGAAGTCGGGCTTCGTGCCCGGCTTTTTGTTTAGAGAAAAAATCTTCTATATAATAGTAGGAAACGGATTGAAAATTTGCGGAAACTCTTTATTTCCAATAGCAATCTATGAAAAAATGAGGTAGGATAGATAAGAATGAGGTGAACCAATGAAAGGAAAAACATGGACCAAGCTGCAACTATCAATCGTTGCACTCAGCGCCGTTCTCATGGGAATGAGCGGCTATTTAACCATTACACAAGGAACATTATTTGGACTAGCGGCACCGACCGTTTCCATTCTATCCATCTTCTTTAGTAGTTTATTGCTTTGGCTCTTTGTCGCAACAGACTGGCCGAGTGTTCTCTGCTATGTGATGTTAGGCATCGGGATGCTTCCTGGAGTGAATTACTCACAGATTTTCAGTCTGTCGTTTGGGAATACAACCTTTGTCTTTTTACTATTTACATTTTTAATGACTTACGCACTTGAACAAACGCCCGCACTTCGACGTTTCGTGGCGCGTGCACTCGGTAGCTCCTTTGCAGGGAAGTCTCCATGGCATTTTATCGGGGCCTTTTACACCAGCGTTTTGGCCATTAGCCTCTTTATTTCGCCAACAATTCTGTTTATGATTTTCTTCCCGATTTACGAGGAAATCATGGCGGTTCTCGGCTTGAAAAAAGGAGACAG
>CAUUUT010000033.1:0-8505 GCA_963548485.1 uncultured Streptococcus sp. | reverse complement strand
ATTGAACCTGAATATCCAGGTTACATTATTAGTAATGTTCATGAATTTGGACCTTACATCGTAATTGCTCCAGAAATCTGTATCCCTCACGCTCAAGAAGGAAAAGGGGTAAATGATACTGCTGTAGCATTTATGAACATTGAAGAAGCTGTGGACTTTGGACCTGGTGCTGACTACAAACCACATTTATTCTTCGTATTAGCATCAACTGATAATGAAAAGCACTTAAGCAACTTATCAGAGTTAGTGACATTATTAGATGATGAATCAATTATCAATGCGTTTATCGAAGCGCGCTCAAAAGAGGACTTAGAAAAAATTTTAAAAGGAATAGGTGAATAATAATGGAATTTTTATTCAGTTTTTGGCAATTCTTCTACGCTAACATTTTTACAAAACCACAATACTTTGTTGGTTTAATCGTTTTAGTTGGTTACTTACTATTAGGTCGTAAATGGTACGATGCATTAGCAGGTTTTATTAAAGCAGTTGTAGGTTACATGATCTTAAACGTAGCTGCTGGTGGATTAGTTTCAAACTTCCGTCCAGTATTAGCTGCATTAGGGGATCGTTTCGGATTACAAGCTGCGGTTATTGACCCATATTTCGGTCAAGCTGCCGCTGAAGCTGCATTAAAATCAGCTGGTCACGCAACAGGTTTAACAGTACAAGTATTATTAGTTGCTTTCTTAACTAACTTAGTATTAGTAATCTTCCGTAAATTAACTAAAGTTCGTACAGTATTCATCACTGGTCACATCATGGTGCAACAATCTGCTACAGCAACTTGGTTAATGGCTTTAGCTTTAGGAGATAACGTTAACCAATTACAATTTGTAATTTTATTAGGTATTGTATTAGGTGTTTATTGGGCAGTAGCAGCAAACTTAACAGTAGAAGCTACACAAGAATTAACAGAAGGCGGCGGATTTGCAATTGGTCACCAACAAATGTTTGGGGTTTGGTTAGTTGACAAATTAGCTCCTAAATTCTCAGGTAAAAACGACAAGAAGATTGAAGATCTTGAATTACCAGGTTTCTTATCAATCTTTAAAGAATCAATCGTTGCAACATCAATCTTAATGATCGTGTTCTTCGGTGCAATCTTATTAGTATTAGGTAAAGACTACTTAGTAGGCGTAAATGGACAAGAATTAACAGTTGCTGCTTCTAAATTCAAAATGACTACATTAAAAGCAACAGATGACTTCTTCTTCTACATTTTACAAACAGCATTAACATTCACTGTTTATGTTCAAATCTTACAATTAGGGGTTCGTTTATTCGTTGCTGAGTTATCAGAAGCGTTCCAAGGTATCTCTAACAAATTATTACCAGGTTCTATGCCAGCGGTTGACTGTGCTGCAGTTTACGGATTCGGTTCTCCAAACGCTGTAACAGTTGGTTTCTTATTCGGGGTATTAGGACAAATCGTAGCAATCTTAGGATTAATCGTATTCAAATCTCCAGTATTAATCATCACTGGATTCGTACCAGTATTCTTCGACAACGCTACATTCGCAGTATACGCTAACCATAAAGGTGGATTACGTGCTGCTTCAGTCTTGACATTCTTATCAGGTGTGATCCAAGTATTAGGTGGAGCAATTGCCGCTGGTGCATTTGGTTTAGCTGCTTACGGTGGATGGCATGGTAACTTTGACTGGGATACAGTTTGGGTTGGATTCGGATTCTTAATGCAAAACTTCCAATACATTGGTTTAGGTATCGTATTATTAATCTTATTAGTAATCCCTCAATTACAATACAGCAAAAACAAAGAACATTACTTCACTATTGCTGAAGACTATGAAACATACTTAGAGTCTAAGCAAAACTAATTTTAATAAGTAAAAGAATATAGTAAAATTAGGGTATCGGGTAGTGTTCTATCCGATACTCTAACAATATAAGGAGATGTAAATTATGAAAGTATTAGCAGCATGCGGAAGTGGAATGGGCTCAAGCCAAATTATCAAAATGAAATTAACAAACGTATTCAGAAAATTGAATATTCCTTTAGAAGTTCACCACTGTGCAGTTTCTGAAGCAAAATCTTCAGCTAAAAACTATGATTTAGTAGTTATTTCATCAGCTTTATTAGAAGTATTTGATGGATTAGATTTACCAAACACTAAAATTGTAGGCTTACAAAACTTATTATCTGAAAAAGAAATGACTGAAAAAATTTCTGAAGCTTTAGGACTATAAGAAGGGGTTCTACAATGGCATACGAACAATTAAAAGAACGTGTATTTAAAGCAAACTTAGAGTTACCAAAACATGGATTAGTTATTTTTACATGGGGTAACGTTTCAGAGTACGACCGTGAAGCAGGGGTTATTGCAATCAAACCTTCAGGTGTTGACTATGATAAACTAACTGCTGATGATATCGTGATTGTGGATATCGACGGAAATAAAGTAGAAGGAGCTCTAAAACCTTCTTCAGACTTAGATACTCACTTAGAAATTTATCGTAATTTCAAAGATGTAAATGGGGTAGTGCATACTCACTCTCTATGGGCAACTACAATGGCTCAACAAGGCCAAGAAATTCCTGCATTCGGTACAACGCAAGGGGATTACTTCTATGGAACAATTCCTTGCACACGTGAAATGACAGAAGCAGAAATTAAAGGTGCTTATGAGTTAGAAACAGGTAAAGTAATCGTTGAGACTTTCAAAGATAAAGATCCAAACGCAATCCCTGCAGTTTTAGTATTCAACCATGGACCATTTGCATGGGGTAAAGATGCAATGGATGCAGTACACAATATTACAGTACTAGAATACGTTGCTAACATGGCATGGCATAACTTTGCTTTAAATCCAAATATGAAGCCAATGTCACAAACAATTTTAGATAAACACTATTTAAGAAAACATGGAGCGAATGCTTACTATGGACAATAAAAAGTTTTATGAACTTGGTTTGTATGAAAAATCAATGCCAAACACACTTAGTTTTAGAGAAAAGTTAGAAACCGTTAAAGCAACGGGATTTGACTTTTTAGAAATCAGTATCGATGAAACTGATGAAAAATTAAGTCGTCTAGAATGGACAAAAGAAGAACGCCAACAACTAGTTAACGATATGTTTGAAACAGGTGTTCCAATTCGTTCAATGTGCTTAAGTGGCCATCGTAAATATCCATTTGGATCACACGACGAAGCTACTCGTGCGCGTAGTCTAGAAATCATGGAAAAAGCAATTCAATTAGCAGACGATTTAGGTGTTCGTGTTATCCAATTAGCTGGATACGATGTTTACTATGAAGAGGGAGATGCAGTAACACTTGATTACTTCATCCAAAACCTTAAAAAAGCTACAGAGATGGCGTCACAAAAGGGAATTCTTCTTGGATTCGAAACAATGGAAACTCCATTTATGAACACTGTAGAAAAATCGATGCGTTTTGTTGAATTAGTAAATTCTCCATACTTACAAGTATATCCAGACTCAGGTAACTTAATGAACGCTTCATTAGAACCTGGCGCAAAAAATGTCTATGAAGATATCGAATTAGGAAGAGGGCATATTGTTGCAGCTCACTTAAAAGAAACTATTCCTGGACATTATCGTGAAATTCCATTTGGTACTGGCCAAATCGATTTTAAACGTATGGTAGACACATTCTTATCAATCGGAGTTAATCGTTTCACAGGTGAATTCTGGTACGTAGGTCAAGAAAACTGGTTAGAAGACATTAAGTTTGCCAACCAATTCTTAAGATCTCATTTTCCAAATAAATAATTAGATTGAAACCTTCCTTAAGTGGGAGGTTTCTTTTTTATCTTAAAATTCAATTGCATTAAGTTTTATAGTTCGTTTTTTACACGCTTACATTGTTTTTGCTTTATTTTAATTATGTAAATTATATGAAAATACACATATTTTTAGTCATTTGGGTTGTAATTTCCGTATGGGTCATGTAAGATTATTAGAGGAGTTAAGAAATTCTTAATTTCGTACAATACAACCATATCTTAGGAGGATATTTTTATATGAAAAAGTCTTTTTGGTCTAAATTAGCAATTGGTTTATCATCACTAGCGCTTTTAGCTGGGTGCTCAAGTAATTCAGGTTCTGAATCAACTCAAAATCAAAGTCAAAGTGGTTCAAAAACAATCGAAACTTTAAAAGTTGCTTTTGTTCCTTCTCGTGACCCTGAAACAATTGTTACTACAACAGAACCATTAAAAGAATTATTGAAAAAAGAATTAGCTAAAGAAGGTTACGATGTTAAGAACGTTGAAATTTCAGTTGGTACAAGTTTTGACGCAGTAGGGGAAGCATTAGCATCTGGAAGTGCGGATGTAGGTTTCTTACCTGGTGGTACTTATGTTTTATATGACAAAGAAGTTGACGTATTATTAACAGCTACTCGTGATAATTTATTAAAAGATTCTACTAATCCTAAAGATTGGAACGATGGAAAAGAGACACCTCGTGGTACTGAACAAGCAACTTCATATAAAGGCTTAGTTATTGCAGGACCAACTGAAAAAGGGAAAGAATTAGCAGCAAAAATTAATAGCGGCCAAGAATTAACTTGGGATGACTTAAATTCAGCTAAATGGGGAGTTTTAGGAACTTCTTCTTCTTCAGGGTATATCTATCCAACGTTATGGTTACAAGATAAATATGGTAAAGGTATTTCAGACTTACAAAATGTTGTTCAATCAGACTCGTACGCAAGCTCTGCAGCACGTTTAGCTTCAGGACAAATTGATATCATGGTTGGTTACGCGGACGTTCGTAATGACTACGCTAAAAAATGGACTAGTGATTATGGTCGCTCAGAAGACATCTTTAAAGAAACTAACGTTATCGGTGTAACTCCAGACATTTACAATGATACAATTTCAGTAAGTAAATCTTCTCCAATTGTTGACGATGCTTTTAAAGAAGCTTTTGCAAATGCAATGATTAATATCGCTCAAACAGAAGAAGGAAAAGCAGTCATTAAAATCTACTCTCATAAAGGCTACAAGAAAGCTAATGCTAGCGATTATGATAAAGAACGCGAAGCACAAAAATTATTAAAGAAGCTAAAATCAGGTAACTAATAAACACGTAATGAATATCAAATGAGGGTTAGGATATTTCTCCTGACCCTTTTTTTGAGAAAGAGGCAATAATTATGATAAAATTCGAAAATGTATCAAAGACTTATCCTAATGGAGTTAAAGGTCTTCAAAATATTAATTTAGAAATTGAACAAGGAGAATTCGTTTCTATCATAGGCTTGTCAGGCGCTGGTAAATCAACATTAATTCGTACCATTAACCGTATGCTTGACATTAGCGAAGGGAAACTGACAGTTGATGGCATTGATGTTAGTTCATTAAAAGGGAAATCACTACGCAAATTCCGTCGAAACAAAGTAGGGATGATTTTCCAATCATTTAACCTTGTTACTAGAACGACTGTTATTAAGAACGTATTGACATCTATCGTTCCTGATATTCCTTTCTTCCGTTCACTTTTTGGAATTTATACGAAGAATGAAAAACTGCATGCGCTAGAAGCGTTGGATAAAGTAGGAATCGTTGATAAAGCGTTTATCCGTGCAGATCAGTTATCCGGTGGTCAACAACAACGTGTCGCTTTAGCTCGTACATTAGCTCAAAATCCAGAAATTATTCTTGCTGACGAACCAGTTGCAGCACTAGATCCTGTAACAGCTAAACGTGTTATGGAAGACTTTAAACGAATCAATACAGAGATGAATATTTCAATTCTATTAAATATTCACCATGTTGAATTAGCGTTAGAATACGCAGATCGTATTTTAGGAATTAGAGATGGTGAAATTGTGTATGATGGTCCAAGTAACGAAGTAACACCTGAAGTCTTAGATTTAATCTATAAAGGAAAGGTGGAGGGGTTGAATGAAACTAAGTAAACTCTTCGCACCAAAGGAATACACGTTAGAAAACGGAACTACCGTAAAAGAACCACGCTCGAAAGCAATTATCATTACAATTTTACTACTGATTGCTATGTATTATGCTGGTAAAGTAACTGGTTTTAACGTTAAGACGATTATGCAACGTGGCGGTCAATTCTTTGTCATTATCGGAAAAATGTTCCCACCAAATTGGGAATATTCAAATTCAATCTGGACTCCATTAATTGATACCATTAAAATGTCATTGTTAGGTTCGTTATTGGGTTCAATCTTAGTGATTCCTTTTGCCATCATTGCTTCAAGTAATATTGTAAAAAATAAATTTGTCATTAGTTTAAGTCGTCTATTTCTAAGCATTGTACGTACATTACCAACGTTAGTAACTGCTCTAATTGCGACGTATATCTTCGGGTTAGGTACAATCGCTGGTACTTTTGCGATTGCAACATATACATTTGCGTATTGCGGAAAACAACTTTATGAACAAATTGAAACAGTAGATATGGGAGCTTTTGAGGCTGCTGAAGCATTAGGAGCTACAAAAGGTAAAGCTTTCTCAAGTGCTATTATCCCTCAAATTTTACCAGGATATATTGCATCTTCTTTATACTGTTTTGAAGGAAACGTTCGTTATGCTTCCATTCTAGGTTATGTAGGTGCTGGTGGTATCGGGATTATCTTAAACGAAAACTTAGGTTGGCGTGAATATAGCAATGTCGGTATGATTTTAGTGATTCTGTTCTTCACTGTAGTTATTATCGAAAGTATTAGTTATTATTTACGTACTAAATTAGCGTAGGAGGGGACAATGATGAATGAAGCAGTATTAAATCAATATCAAAAAGCCCCTCGTACATGGATTGTAAAATTAATTGTTGTTTTAATTTTAGTAACTCTTGTTGCTTGGTCTGGAACAACGATTGAATTAAGTAAAATACCTGAAAATGGGGCAGAGATTTCAAAGAATATCATTAAAGGTATTTTTTCACCTGATACAACACTTCTATTTGATAGAACTAATAAAGGTGTTGCGTATCTTTTATTAGAAACAATCTGTATTGCGTTTCTAGGAACATTAGTTGGCTCAATTTTAGCAATTCCATTTGCGTTTTTATCAGCAACGAATATCGTTCCAAAACCTGTAGCATTAGTGTTTCGTACATTAATTATGGCCATTCGTACGGTTCCTACATTAATTTATGGATTGATGTTTATCCGTGTAACTGGACCAGGTGCGTTCACAGGGCTATTAACAATGTCTGTAGCTTCAATTGGGATGATTTCTAAGCTTTATATCGAAGCGATTGAAGACTTAGATTACAAGATTTTAGAGTCTTTAGACGCTAGTGGATGTAACTTTTATCAAAAAATCCGTTTCGGGATTTTACCACAATTAATTCCATCATTTATCTCAACAGTGATTTATCGTTTTGATATGAACTTAAGGGATGCAACTGTATTAGGGATGGTTGGTGCCGGTGGTATCGGTTCACCATTAATGTTTGCCATGAGTGCTTATAAATGGAATGAAGTAGGGGCAATTTTATGTGGATTAATCATTTTAGTATTATTCATTGAATTTGTATCTACTAAGATTCGTACACGTTTAGCTCGTGGTTAATGAAAACTATTGAATAACAAAAAAACGACTTACAGAGAATTTCTGTAGGTCGTTTTTAATATAAATTTAGTTATTTTACCTTTGTGAAAATTTCACGAATTAACGGTGCAAAGCTATAAGCAACAGCTGCAAAGCCAATCACTAAAAAGAATGACAATACAGGCACCGTCTGATAAATAAGGAATAAAGTTATAGCAATAATAACTACAGCCATAATCAGTGATTGAAGCGGCATTACGATAATCAGTAAATAACTGTTTTTAACGAGACGTTTAATCGGACTAAAATATTGAGTCGTCATTGCAAGTCCAATAATTGAAGCAACAATCGTTAGTACTAAAATGAATGCTGATAACATAAATAACATAAAGCCGATGATTTTAAATAATTCAGAATTGTTATTCGCGAAATTCCAGTAAAACTGAGCCATATAAATCAAGGCTGCAATTAAAACTAAATACACGATCCATAGGAGCATTTTTTTAGTAATATCACGTTTAAATTCATTCCAAAACGGCTTAACCAGTGTACGATTTTCATCTTCAGAAAGCTTTAATGTGGTATGAATTAATGCAGCAATTGCTGGACCAATCGTAACAACAGGAATACATAGAACGATAAATAATAGATTTAATAAAATAAAATCAGCAACTAATGTAGCAAAATACCAGAACTTGCTGTCTTGATTATATTGCATGTGAGACCATCCTTATTAATTAATTACTTTAATAGTATACGTTGAGTGGCTTTAAAATGCAAAGATGTTTCTTTATCATATTTCAATTGTTTATATAGGTTTACATAATATATATTATACTAAGTTATATATCGAAAAGTTTCTATATCCTCTATCATAAATGAATACGCCCAGCGTTTATAAGTAACACTGAGCGCATGATCCTTTATATAACTTTTAATGTATCAATATCGATATTCTTATTAATCGATAATAAACATAAAACTTTTC
>CAUUUT010000032.1:0-8510 GCA_963548485.1 uncultured Streptococcus sp. | reverse complement strand
AACCACTTCTTCACTACTTGGAGCGGATTAGAAGTATACGACATCACAAAAGCAAGCCGCGTTTACCACTATCAGTTATCACACAAGAGATATGGAGTTACAACGAACATTGAATCATTCCTAATCTTCTTATCAGATGACAGATCATACAAAGGTAAGAAGAAGAAAATTGAAATCAAGAACATCGGCCAAGAAACAGATGACTTCTTACAACCATTCTTCCGTGCAGTTGCACAAGAATTCCCTAACACAGCCGTGGGGTATGAAAATAATAGACCGTTCTAGGATGTGAGACATCGCGCTCAGAAATGGAACGTTGGACCGGAACGCCGGAAGGAACGTGAAACGTTCTGCGGACGTTTCGGGAAACGCACGCCATTTCTGCGATGGCGAGCTCGACTTCACAGGATGTGAGACATCGCTCACCTATACAAAATAACAGAAACTACAAAGGACTCGCAGTGCGAGTCCATTTTTATTTCATTTTCATTAAGAATCAGCTTGCAAAAACTCTTCATCTAGAGTACTGTTAAATTAATCAATATTATTGCAAAGGAGTTTTTTTATGACAGAAAATCGTAACCATGGTTTTAATATCCGCTTTTATTTCGGAGTAATTTTATTAATTGTAGCTGCTGTCCTTGCTTTCTTCGCTCTCAAGAAAGTAGACGTTGACACATTGGTAAAGGACAATAAATTCTTTACTCACTATTCTGCAAAGGATGGCGATCAACTGGCTGTCAAAATCACACAAATTACAGCTAACCCTGTAATTACCGTGGATAATGGAAATTCATACGTATACATTATTGAGTATGAAGATGAAGGTAAAGAGGCAAACGGCCAAAAAAAATACGCTTATGTAGGTCTTGAACTAGATAAAGAGACTGCTCAAAAATTAGTCGCAAAGAATAGTACTTTACCAGATAATCCTGTGATAATGGCCGTTACCCTTGTGGACTCTTCTAGAAACAAAGGGGCTATTCGAAACTACGACGACCTTATGCTCAATGGTTTCAAGAGCTATAATTTAATTGAACAAGAGATTGAATATAGAGACTACTTATCTATTTCTGACAAATCATCTACTCAAAAAACTCAATTAATCATCGCTGCTGGTCTTACACTCGCAGGTCTTGTATTTGTTGGTTTAGCCTTCTGGAAACGTAGAAAAGTTAGTGCGGCTTACGATGAAATTTACGCTGCTTACCCAGAATTACGTGACAACTTGGATTTATTAAAAACAAATGCAACTTATGTCGACGATGAAATGTTTGTATACATCTACAAGAACCACTTCTTCACTACTTGGAGCGGTTTGGAAGTATACGACCTCACAAAAGCAAATCGAGTTTACCACTATCAGGTAACACACAAAAAATATGGAGTTACAACAAATATTGACTCATTCCTCATCTTCTTATCAGATGACAAATCATACAAAGGTAAGAAAACGAAGATTGCTATCCATAATATTGGGGAAGAAACTGATGACTTCTTACAACCATTCTTCCACACTGTAGCCCAAGAATTCCCTAACGTGGCAGTAGGATATGAAAATAATAGACCATTTTAGGCAGAAAGACAGAAGCTAAAAACAGACTCGCAGTGCGAGTCTGTTTTGCTTCGTAGTCTTTCGTCCGCAAAGTTTATTAGACATTCTTGAATCACGAGTGATGAAAAGAATGTCAATAAACCACTGCGCTGGAGTAGATGCGACTTCTACATCCTCAACTACACAAACCCACCAAACCGACCCCATTACGGGTCGGTTTTTTTATGCGTAAACCCAATAAATTCTGTCTGCTAAATTAAAAAATTAACTTTGCAGTTTAAAGATATTTGTGATATATTATATCTATCATACACCCCATATTAAAGGAGAATTATCATGACTGAAAAACGCAATACTAAAGGCTTTATCGGCCTCATTATCGCTGGAGTTCTTTCCGTTATTGTAGCGTTGGGAGCGTTAGGTTTCTTCCAGTTCTACCAAACTGCGGATAACTTATACAATAAAGGGAATATCTTCGGTGAAGTCCCAATGAAAGATAAAGCTGTTACTGCTGTAAAAATTACAGGATACGCAGAAAATCCTATCGCTACTATCGATGGAGGAACAAAATTATACTTAATCGAGTTCTCTAAAACTGATAACGATGACTATGGATATACAAGTCTCGAAGTTAAAGAGGGCGATAAATTAATTGAAAAATTAAAATCAATCGATGATCTTGTAGCAAATCCTGTCATCGTAGCGGCTAAAATGCGTAGATCAGGTGCAGACGGTGCTGTCCGTAACTACACTTCTGAATTTAAAGCAACTATTAGCGAAAATGAAACTATTTCAAAACTAGCGGAAACAGAATATTACGTATCTGTTTACGAATTTGACAAAGACCGTCAATTTGCATATATCGTTGCTGGTATTGCCGGTATTATTGCTCTTGTATTCTTCTACAGTGCTTTTGCAACACGTAAAGGGGAAGACAAAGCGTACAACGAATTATACAGCGCTTATCCAGAATTAAACTATTCAATGGATACATTATTAGATAATGCCACTTATGTCGATAACCAATTAGGAATCATTTTATACAAACACCACCTACTTGCGACATACAAGAATTTCCAAGTATACGACTTAACAAAAGCTGAACGAATTTACCACTACATTTACACTCAAAAATCTTACGGAATGACCGTTAGCCGTACTTCTCAATTAATCGTTCTTACTAACGACAAATCATACCGTAAAAAGAAAACGTCTCTACTCATTAAAAACGTTGGGGACGAAACAGATGACTTACTACAACCATTCTTCTACGCAGTAAGCCAAGAATTCCCAGATATCCTATTAGGCTTCGAAAACAAAAACAAGAGACCGTTCTAACAAGGATACGAGGGCGAACGCTCAGGACTGAATCACTGGACCAGAGTAACGCAAGGGACTTGGAACAAGTCGTGCGGATACTCTGGGAAGTGGACGTCAGTCCTGTGAGCCCGAGTTCAACTACAGGATGTGAGAAGAAGCGCTCAGCCAATATTCACAGTGTGAATGTTGGGTGACGGTGAGTTCAACTCCGGATACGAGAAAAGAAGTCCCTAATCTAACACAAAGACTGCAACCAAAAAAGAACCGCCATCTATGGCGGTTCTTTTCCTTTACATGATTCATTTTTGATTAATCAACATATGGAGTTTTTGTACGGTTTAAGAATGCATAAGCTAGCCCGATTAAGATTCCTCCACCAATCCAGTTCCCAACAAATGATACTGACCAATGACGGATAATATTGAGCCAATTCAAGGCATCGATTGAGTTTCCAACTGGTGAGAATTTCACGATAGAGAACGACGCAAAATTCGCCACTACGTGTTCATTTACTAAGTAAACGAACATAAAAATTGCAGAAATAACAATCCATAATTTAGCTTCTTCACTCTTGATTAAGATAAATGAAAGAATTGCTACGTTAACAAAGACATTTGCTAAAATACCTTCTAATAAAATTAGTTCGTTTGAACGAGACAATTTCAATTCAGCTACTTTTGCTATAAATTCATTTGCATTGATTCCGTTAAATGCTGAGCTATTTGCGAATAATGCTCCTATAAACATGGCCCCAATTAAATTAAATAGCGTACAATAGAATAAAATAGCAATTGCTTTAGACCATTTAATGTGCTTTTGGTAAGCTCCAGCTGTTAAGAACATCATATTTGAAGTAGCTAACTCGCCATTTAAAAATACAACATAAACTAATCCCCAAGTGAAGATAAATGCAAAAGTAAATCTACTTAGCGCAGGGTTTAATCCAGCAATAATTTGTGCTGCATGAGCTCCTGCGGCTGTACTCATCGTTAAAAATGCTCCTGCAAACATTGAACGCAGTGCATAACGCATTTTACTCTCGTCAAAAAGCGCCTCCTTTTTGTGACATGCTTTTTCAAGTTTTGTATTGAACTCACTCGTGTGTTCCATAAATTTCCTCCTAAAAATTAATTACACCTTAGTATACCACTTTTTGTAAGATTTCATAGCATTTTTTCGTGAAAATTTACTTTACAACACTATAGATGCTTGCTAGAATGAGCAGTGGTTTAAAAGACAACTTCAAAGGAGAATACTCATGAAAAAAATCATTGGAATTTTGGCGGCTGCCCTCTTCTTAACAGCGTGCGGACAAGCCCCAACGACAACAACGACTACGGAAACAACTACTGCGACGACTGCAGCGCAATCGACAACAGTAACACTGAATATTACAAAAGACGGACAAGCCATCGAAGGTAGCCCGTTCACCCTTACGTTCAAAGAAGGCGACAATCTTCTAGACGTGATGAAAGCACAACTCAAGATCGTTGAGAAAGACGGCTTTATCTCTTCGATTAACGGTGTGGAACAAGTCCCAGCCGAAAACAAATACTGGTTATTCGACGTAAACGGTACGATGAGCCCTGTCGGTGCAAAAGAAGTCATCTTAAAAGCAGGCGACGTCATCGACTGGAAACTCAATAAACTTCAATAGTCCGATGATTAATTCAACTCGAAAAATTACCCTTATCGCCCTACTATCAGCCTTTTGCGTGATTGGAAGGCTTGGACTTCTCTCGCTTCCAAATGTTCAACCGATTACCGTTGTGGTCATTTGGATTACTTTGGAACTTGGCCTTTTGTACGGCGTTGCTATCGGGAGCATCTCCATTTTGATTTCCAACCTTTTAGTAGGAATGGGGCTGTGGACACTCTATCAGATGGTCAGTTTTGCCCTCGTCTGCGCTTGTGC
This sequence comes from uncultured Streptococcus sp., assembly GCA_963548485.1. Lineage (GTDB taxonomy): Bacteria > Bacillota > Bacilli > Lactobacillales > Aerococcaceae > Granulicatella. The sequence continues at coordinate 3,720 of CAUUUT010000032.1, read as the reverse complement.
ATTACTTCTTCGTCCACTATGGCGAAAAAGACAACAATTCCCACGCCTAGCTTGGATTCTTTTTCCAATCTTTGCAGGACTGATGGGCTACTTATACGGCTTTATCATCTCGATTTTCTGGGTATATAGCATACCTGGTTTAAACTTCTGGATTTACTACTTAAACGGCGTTCTATTCGATACGTACCACGCCATCGGAAACATCGTCTTCTGGATCTTATTAATTCCACTGTTCGAGAAACTAAATCCATTCAAAATACTACAAAAATAAAACAGACTTAAAATCAACCCTGTAAAAGGTTGGGTTTAAGTCTGTTTTTGTTTAGAATGATTCCTTCAAATCTTTACGGATATCTTCATAGTAGCGATAATGGGGTACCGGATTGAGCATTACGTCTCAATTCCTACTAAGCTTCAAACTGACTCTACGGGTTTCACCCTAGAGTCAGTAATTCACATTGGTTGCTATTTCCCATTACGAATCCTTCGCACTGTGAAGGATTCCTATAGAATCCGTAAGATTTCACGTCATCATTCAATCAAATTAAATTTCTAACCTTATTTCAGCAGGTAATTTAAACTACTGTTCACTAGTTCTTAAATGGAAACCTTCTTTTTGGTTATTACTTATCTGCTATTTTAATTGATAATTCAATGTAGTAGGGATCATAAGGAACGCTTATTAATTCTTTTCCGGATTTCGAATAAATTCCCAAATCTTAGACACGTCGTCTAAACTTCTTGTCACTTTTGTATTTACATCCACTGTTCCTTCTGCATCATAAACATTGTGCACTCCGTACAGAACAATTTCATTTTTTGTATTTACATATACTAATTTTAGATTGATAACCCTGTCTTCTTTCGAGTCTCCTGGATAATTAACGAACAGCACCTGTTTGATATCTTTAGGATAATGATTATAGAGCTGCTCTATCTTCGGATCATCCTTATCAAACTTTACTCCGGTCCCTGCATAATACGAGATCGTATTATTCTCAAGAAGCACGGTATTTGCTATATCTTTTTGCAAATTGATTTGTAGCTTTGGAGCCATCTTAACGATACCCTTAGTATTCCAAAGATATACAACATCCTGTTTATCAATAAAATAGCTACCTTGAATATCTTTCACATTATCCATTATCTTTGTAAATTCCCCGTCATACTGCTTAAAATAAACAGTTCCGTCCTTCGTTAACGTAAAGAATCTCCAAGCTGAATCTTCCATCGATGATACTTTGACGACATCTTTAACATCTTCAATTTTCGTTAATTCTTTGAAATCTTTGTCGAATCCATTATATGGTTTTATCCCATAAGCATACAAGTAACCATCCTTATCAACTGCTAAGAGTCCCATTTGAGTTCCGGATGCCATAACGATATTGCTACCGATTTTTTTCGGTTCGCCAAGATATCCGATATACAAATCGTTATTATTATCAATCCAAACTTCTGAAGATACTACTTGTTTCACATTTTCAATATATTTCGTTAGAGATTCGGTAAATTTATCGTAATTCTCCATTTGAACGCCTCTACCAATATAATAGACGTTCCCTTTATTAGACAGTACCTTTATTCCCTGGGATGTTAAATCATAATGTGCGACTTCTTCTGCTCCAAGGTTGCCACATGCGGCAAAAATAACTACACACACCAACGCTAGAAGCATCCCTAATATTCTTTTTGTTTTTTTCATTGTCATACTCCTTTTTGGTTATTACTTATCCTCTATTTTAGTTGATAATTCAATATATCTTTTTCTAATTTTTTGATGGGGTACTGCGCCTTCACTTTTATTCTTGCGTTGTTACATCCAGCGTAGCCTTGTACGACATCCACTTGTGGAATAACCACCCAATCTCCCAGAACTTCTTGCGCGCCTTCCTCTTTTTCATCCAAAATGCACACAAAGCGGTATTCTCTCTCGTGTTGCCACTCTTTGAATTTTGCAAAGGTCGCCTTAATATAGAAATTCAGATTCGAATACGAGAATTGATTGCTATTGCTTCTTATATTAGGACGTTTATCAATATACTCCACCGGACCGTAAACACAGAGTCCGTCTATCTTCAAGGAATGAATTTTATCCAAAAGACTCGCATACAAATACTCGAGCGCATAACCTGAGTGGCTATTGGCGTAATAAGACCACATTAAAATATTATCTGCCGCATGCGTAAAGCAAAATACTCGGAAGAAATCCATCATCGAATGGCCGTCCGCATAGTAGCAATTACAGTCAAACGGGTCGTTGAAATGTTTCGGATGACTAAACGACACATTCCCTTCTACCACCTGATACGGATTCTTCTCAATCGTTTCCTTGGCATAGTACTTCACAAAAACTTGCCGCTCTTCTTGAATCGCTGCTTCTGCCTTTTTAAAATACGTCTCAACGTCTTCTTTAAATATCCCTTGAAACTGCTCGACTAACTGATCTGGTGCTAAAAAGCCCAATCGGATATTCTTGGCGAGCTGGTCATTGAATCCTTTATCCGCCCTTTCTACGTCAAATCCTTCCGGAATCTTCGTATTCGCATTTTGAATATACACAACCTTTTTACACTCTAAGTCAGTCGGTTCTTTCGTCGGTTGTTTAAACAGTGAGACAAACACTTTCTCTTTTGTTTTGCGGTTGGCTACTAAAAAACAATTACTATCTAAGAAGGATTCCACCAAGCGGTACTCTTTATGTGTTTGTAAAAATGTCGCCTTAGCAATCAAATAACGATACAGCTCAATGTCCTCTTTTAAAATAATTTTCAATAACCCCACCTCCTCACTGAAAGTATATCACTTCTTTTTGCTAGTTTAAATATCCTCATAAAACCATGCACAAAACTCCCCAAATTCTCGTTCGCTTTCCCCTTCACGAAAAGAAGACTATTTTTTATAAACATATAAAGGCAGCTCCTCTTTTTTTGTATGCTCATAAAAATGGTCTATCTGGAAGATTCCCGGATTCTATAATAGTCATACTGGGGAAGTGCAACCAATGTGAATTACTGACTCTAGGGTGTAACCCGTAGAGTCAGTTTGAAGCTTGGTAGGAATTGAGACCTTGGGCTCAATCCGGTGCCCCATTATGACTATTATGAGGACATCCGAGGAATCTGAAAGATAGACGTAAGTCTATTATTATTTTTAGCACTTATGAGATAAACCACGAGGATTCATAAAAGTGGCAGTCCCCCTCTTTTTTGTATACTCAAAAAAATGGTCTATCTGGAAGATTCCCGGATTCTATAATAGTCATAGTGGGGAAGTGCAACCAATGTGAATTACTGACTCTAGGGTGTAACCCGTAGAGTCAGTTTGAAGCTTGGTAGGAATTGAGACGCAAGGCTCAATCCGGTGCCCCATTATGACTATTATAAAGACATCCGAGGAATCTGAAAGATAGACGTAAGTCTATCCAATTCTTAGCACTTACAGCACACAAAAAAGGAGGGGTTGCCCCCTCCTTTGATTAGTCATTATCTTCAACGGTTTCGTCTGTTTCACTTTCTTCTGCACGAAGCTTCTCGAGTTCTTCTTCGGAAAGCTTTGTCACATGGATTTTACGAATACGATCATTCTCGATTTCCGTTGGTTGTAACAGATACCCTTCGAATCTCACCTTCACTACCTCATCATCATCTGGGAAGTAGCCAAGCTTCTCAATAATCGCACCCGCCATTGTGTCCACCTCATCAGACTCTAATGACGTTT
>CAUUUT010000031.1:0-8886 GCA_963548485.1 uncultured Streptococcus sp. | reverse complement strand
TATTTAACTCATCATAGATTGGCATATCTTCAAGTGTTCCCTTGTAGCAAACAACGCCTTGTTTCTTCGCCACATTCACTTTATAACGTTCTTTCTTATTGAACGTTTCGACGATGCCTTTCCCCTCGTCTTTCAACGGTAAAATCATTGTTAAACGTGGTTGAATTCCATCAAACCCTAAGTCCATTGGGCGTTCTACAAATCCAGCCGCTAAAATGTTTTTGCGGTATTCTTCGTTATTGAATCCACCTTCAACCATTTCGAACTTGTTTGTCCATTCACGCCATTGTAATTCTGGGTCAATCTTTAATCCAAATGCATTTTTAGATTTCAAATACACTTTTAAAGTCGCAAACACAGATTTTAATTGTTCTGCATTTGTATAATCCGTTACGATTCCTCGCGGTGCATACGCTAAATATTGATTCACAGCAGGTAATTTACGGTAAAGAATCATCGCAGCCGCAACAGGTTCATGATTATCGGACATGACAAGAAGGACATCTTTTGCCCATGAACCATCCGCCTTCACTTCGCCCCATTCAGGCGTTTGGAAAACCGTTCTGTTGGCTTGAGTTTCCATAAAAGCATGATACTCTTCCAACGCATTCGACATCTCTTTGATATACATGTGAGCACTCTCTTTCCTTTTTCATTTCCTTACCAGTATTACATTTTCAGCAAAATATGTCAAAACTTTAACAAAGAAAAAGCTTTACGTATCAATAGAAAACAGTCTTATAAAAGGTCTTCTCAAAAAATAAAAGGATACATAAAAAGAGCGCACCTTGCGAGTGCACTCTTTCGTTATTTTTTAGAATAATTTCAAGTATTGGTCTAATTCCCATTGAGTTACTTGACTACGGTAAGCAGCCCATTCGAAACGTTTTGCTTCGATGAAGTTATCTAAGATATGGCTACCTAATGCAGATTTTACAGTTTCGTCTGCTTTTAAGTAGTCTACAGCCTCTTGTAATGTTCCTGGTAAATCATCAATCCCTGCTTCTTTGCGTTCGCGAGAAGACATTGAGTAGATGTTACGATCCACTGGAGCAGGAACTTCTAACTTTTCCTTAACCCCTTCAAGTCCAGCCGTTAAAATAGCTGCCATCGCTAAGTATGGGTTTGCCGCTGGGTCCACGCTACGTAATTCGATACGAGTTGAAATTCCACGAGATTCTGGAATACGAATCAGTGGTGAACGGTTACGAGCTGACCATGCGATATATACAGGCGCTTCGTATCCTGGAACTAAACGTTTATATGAGTTTACCGTTGGGTTACATACAGCCGTTAACGCTTTTGCATGTTTCATTACCCCAGCGATAAAGTGACGGCAAGTGTCGCTTAAACGTTGGTCGCCATTTTCATCGAAGAACGCATTGTTCCCGTCTTTATCAAATAAAGATAAGTTGAAGTGCATTCCGCTACCAGCAATTCCAAATACTGGTTTTGGCATAAATGTCGCATGTAATCCATGTTTACGCGCAATTGTTTTTACTACTAATTTGAACGTTTGGATGTTATCACAAGCCGCAACCGCATCTGAGTATTTCCAGTCAATTTCGTGTTGTCCTGGAGCTACTTCGTGGTGACTCGCTTCGATATCGAATCCAATCTTTTCTAACTCAAGAACGATTTCGCGACGGCATTCTTCTCCAAGGTCGATTGGCGCTAAGTCGAAGTAACTTCCTTGGTCGTTTCCTTCAAGCGTTGGTTCGCCGTTTTCGTCCAATTTGAATAAGAAGAACTCTGGCTCTGGTCCTAAGTTGAAGTTTGAGAAACCTAATTCTTTCATTTCGTTTAACACACGTTTTAAGTTTGAACGAGGGTCTCCCGCAAACGGTGTTCCGTCTGGTTTGTATACATCACAGATTAAGCGTGCGATTGTACCGTGCTTGCTGCTCCATGGGAACACAACCCAAGTTGAAAGGTCTGGATATAAGTACATATCACTTTCTTCGATACGAACGAACCCTTCAATTGAAGAACCGTCAAACATCATTTTGTTGGCCAACACTTTATCTAATTGTGTAATTGGCACTTCCACGTTTTTAATGGTTCCTAGAATATCCGTGAAGATTAATCGTAAGTAACGAACATCTTTCTCTTCTACCTGTCTTCTAATCTCTTCATGTGTAATCATTGCTTTCCTCCTATAAGTTCCATTTTTCTCCGCCAGACAAACGGCTAATATGCATAATCTCGTCGTAGAAAATTCTGCGGACATCCTCGTCCGTCAGTGCATCTTTAATGCTTTCTGCTGTAACAGAATTATTGTTTTTATTAAAAATCTTCTGAATCGCCATAATGGTTAACCCATCGGCTAAATAGTCTTTAATTTCTAATAAGCGATCGACATCATTCAAAGAATACATACGTCGGTTCGTCTCAGAACGTTCTGGGATGACCAAGCGCTGTTCTTCATAATAGCGAATTTGTCGTGCAGATAAATCGGTCAGCTTCATCACTGTTCCGATTGGAAAGACGGCTAGTGAACGTCGTAATTCCTTTTCACCCATCTGTCTTCCTCCTCTATAGGGTTATTGTAAATACTGGTCTCATCTTTTGTCAAAACTACCCTTACCTCTTATGTTACATAATATAACATGAAAACGGGGTGTTGTCTCAGTTAAGCTTTCGGCTTCTGAGAGAATACCCCGTTTTTTGGTTTTGTGTGCTGTAGTTTTTGTTATTTTTTGAGAGCTGTTGTTATATATTCGACTTCTAGTTATCGTCTGCTAATCGAAACCTCTCATCGACATTGTATTTTGGTGGAACCACCCCTTTCACGATTTCCTAAAAATCTTATCGGTCTTATCTGCCTCCTGGTCTACCGCCTTGTCCTGGTCTTCCGCCGCCACCGGGGCCACCGCCGACATTAGTTGCTTGTTTAGACGCTGTTGCTGTTGTTGAGTTTGAACCGACTTTAATCGTATATTTTTCGCCCTCTTTAATCTCTGGGCTACTAATTAATACCGTCGAGAATGCCTTAGAAGCTTTTAGACTTGCGACTGTTTTACCAGAAGAGTCAACCACTTCAACGGTTGTTCCAACCGTTCCTTGAACACTTGCCATTAGGAAAGCTTGGCTAGAGTCGCTACCAAATCCCATTGTCATTTCTCCATTATCGACAAAGAGGACTGTACCACCGTTTAGTTTTCCATTGTCGTCATAGTCAAGAGCTGCGTTGGCGCCGCTTGTTGGACCATTGACAACGACTGTCCCGCCGTTAATCTCGATAGACCCATTCGCATCCAATCCGTCCCCTTCCGCATCAACGGTTAATGTTCCGCCGTCGATGACAATCTTCACTTCGCCTGCTTGATCCAAGTTTTTCACATTTGCGGCTTCGGCTTTTACGGTCTTCGTTTGTTCTCCTGGGCCTTGTTCTTCAGACGATTCTAACGTCCAGTCTTTTGCATTCAATCCATCATCAGAAGATTTCACTGTGACAGTTCCACCGACTTGATGAATCAATCGAGCCTCAAGACCTTCTTCACTCTTTTGTACATCGATAGTTGCACCTTCGTCGATGAGCATTGTATTCGAAGCGTTGATACCATCATCTCCTGCATTTACAGTGATGTTCGTATTGGTTAAGTAAACATTTCCTAGCAATACATCATCCTCATTGTCTGAGTGAATACCGTCTTCATCGGCTGATAAGTTCAATGTCGCGCCCGTTACATTCACGAAGTCATTGGCTGCTACACCGTGTTTTTTAGCGGTCGTTGTGACTGTCGCATCCACGATACGAATACCGTCTTTTGACTTAATCGCATTGCTCGCATTTCCGTTGACCGTTAACGAACCTTTACCATTAATCGTCAAGTCGCTATCGGAGTAAATCGCTCCTTTAACCGTTGATGTTGATTCATCGGCCACCTCATTTTTCGTTCCATCGGCTAGTGTTAAAATTACTTTTAACGCCGAATCGACTAGTAATGGAGCTTCCGTATTCTTCAAAGTCGCATTTTTGAAGACGATTTGCACTTCATCTTCCTTGCCTGCTGCAACTTTCAATTGAACTTTTGAAGCCGTTCCTTCGACGATATATGTTCCGGCTTTTGTAATTTCTACCGTACTTCCATTGACCGTTACGCCATCCCCTGAAACAGTAGCTGTCGTTCCTTGTAGCGAAATTTTTGAAGCTTTACTTTCATCGTAAGTCGCTGTTAAGTCGGATGCTTCAAAATAAGTGGAAGTCCCTGTTGTTGCTGCTGTTGAATTCGTTGATGTCTTTGTTGTTGTTTGAGTATTTGCATCGGCTTGGCTTAATACGCTTTGTGATCCGCATGCTGCCAACCCAAGAGAGATAAATAACGTTGTTGATATTAACCATTGTTTTTTCTTTTCCATCTCGTTTCCCTCGATTTCTTTTCTTGATGGTTTTAGTATACGAGGCTAACTTAAAATGAACTTAAAACAAAAAAGACTCATGGAAAAATTTTTCCATGAGTCATTTCGTTATTTCGTGTGTTCTGTATATCCGTTTTGTAGTGTAGCTTTTTTACTTTTAGAGAATGACACCTTATCTCCGTTTCCTGTTAAGAATCCATGTTGAACAAGGCCTATAAAGTATTCACTGTTGCTTTCTTTCAGTTTTGACAACGTATATTTCGTTAAGTCGACTTCAACTGAAAAGATGTCTTGACCATCTTTTTCTGTAATGGAAGTCACAACTCCATCAATCCCCTTCAGCTCTTCAAAGAGTTTTTCATTTTCCTTGCGAGCTTCCGTGAATTCAGCAGACTGCTTCAATTCGGTCTTAATCTTTGTCACGGTATCATTCTTTTTATCATACGTATAAGTCACAGAAAATTCCGCAAATTCTAATTTTTGAATGAAAGACGCAGTCTCTTGTGAATTAGAACCCCCTATCTCTTGTGAACTACAACCTACTAATAGAAATAGGAAGCTAATCCCTAGAATAATTTGAAAGAATTTTTTCATGTGTCTCCTCCGAGTAGTTTTTCATTTTATTATAAGGTTCTCTAAAAACTCTGTCAACGCGACAAAAACACCCCAATATCATTGATGATTTTAATCAAAAAAGACTTGAACAAATCACTGTTCAAGTCTTTTCATTTTATTTTTTCGTTTGTTCTTTGAATCCTTGTTTGATCGGAGCTTCTTTACTCTTAGAGAACAATACGTCGTCTCCATCTCCTGCTAAATAACCATTTCGAATAAGGCCACTAATGAATGCATTGTCACTTTCCTTTAGTTTTGAAAACTTATTCTTCGTTAAGTCAATTTCAACAGTTGAGACAAGTTTGCCATCTTTTTCAGTAATCGAAGTCACAACTCCATCGATTCCTTTTAGAGTTGCAAAGAGCTCTTCGTTCTCCTTACGGACTTGATCAATGGCATCCGATTCTGTTGTTTCGATTTTAAGCTTTGACACGGTATCTTTGTTTTTATCATACGTATATGTCACAAAAAATTCCGCAGTTTTTGAGCCTTGAGTGTAAGTCGCAGTTTCTTGTGAACTACAACCGACTAGTAAAAATAGGAAACTAATCCCTAGAATGATTTGAAAGAATTTTTTCATTGGTCCCCTCGCTTATTGTGCTTTCTTTTGGAATAATTTTTGGTAGTAGAAGTACACTGTCGCTACTGAAGCTGCGAATGCTACTAAGTAGAAGAAGATTGCAATTTTTGATCCAGTTTGTAATCCATCTACGAATGATTGTGCAGTGCGGCTTGCTGCTAATGGGTTTGTAAATGCTTCAGAAACAAATGCATTTACTGCAGAATTTGATTTTCCACTAAAGAAATCAGATAATTTTCCAATAGAATCTAAGAATCCGCCACCTAAGATGTTTCCTAAGAAGACAGAAACTACCATTGCTAATGAAGCTACATTCACGTTAGTCCATAAGTTTTTGCTTTCTTTATGAGCTTGGTATAAGAAATATCCAGTAAATACGGCACCTACTAATGCAAAGAAGAATGATAAACCAAAGTATAAACTTAAGTTCTGCACTTTATTAGAAAGGTCCCTATACGCTGTTTGTATACTTGTAGCATTAATTCCGCCGTTTGAACCAAACGCAAAACTTAGTCCGTTTAACAATACTAACAGTGTGAAGATTGCAAGAGCAATTGATACACCGAAGAAGATTTTTTCGAATAAATTATTTTTATTATAGCTTTCAACTTTATCAACAGCTTTTTCTGTTGCTTCATTTAATTTTGCTTTATTTTCTTCTGTGAATACTTTGCTTGCTGCTTCTCCAATTTTTTCTTTTGCAACACCAGCAACTTCTTTTGCTTTTTCAGCAACCTCTTCAGCTTTTTCTTTTACGTCTTCAACAACTTCTTTGAAGTCGCCATCTGCTTCAGGCGCATTTTCTTTTACATCTTCTGCGACTGTCTCAGCAACTTCTTTCACTTCTTCAGCTGTTTCTTTCGCTGCTTCTACTACTTCATCTTTCACTTCTGTAGCTTTTTCAGCAACTGATTCAAGGTTTTTGTTTTCATTTTGATCCATAAGTGCACCTCTTTTTTTAGTTGATTATTTTCTAATTTTATCACAATATTCCGCTTTCATCCACTTATAAAAATCTATAAATCCCCTTCTCAACAACGTTTCAAAACATGAGCACAAAAAGAAGCTAGACCGTAGCCTAGCTCCTGTAAGTTAAGTTTTATTTTAGAACCGTACCATCTGCTAACGTGATTGTATATCCGTTAAAGTTGATTGTACCTTTGTTTTCTAATGATGTGATTGTGACATTCCCTGTCAACGTCCATGTCGCCCCCTCTTCTACTGTGATTACTGCGTTATTGTCCACGGCAGTCCCTCCTTCGGCATTTTCTACGATATTGATGGTACCTGTAAAGTTTGTTCCTTTACCCATTGTGAAATTCAATGTAGATACGGTATCCACCTCAATCGCTCCAGTTAATGTTTGGTTCGTCGTTGTTAAATCAACTTGACCACCATTGGCTCCGGCTGTCCCCCAGCCACGTGTTGCATCATTTCCTAAGATGGCTAATAATCTGCCAGATGCATCTTGATTTGTGATTGTTACGTCTTCTAATGTGATGACACTGTGCGTATTCGTTACGTAGATTTGGTCTCCGTTACGTCCTGTTAAAGTGCCACCTTTCATTGTGAAAGTAGAGGTTCCACTTTCCGCATCTCCAGACATTGATTGGTAAATCATCACGTTATGCACGTTGTTGTCTGAAGAGCTACCTTGGGTTGAACTCATATTCCCCGTTACGTTGGTGTTTTCCAATGTAATAGAGTTTTGACCCTCGATGACAAGTGCTTCTGAGTTTTCAGCGTTCAATGTTGCATTTTTTACAGTGATATTCGCTGTAGAGTATACAGCTGGTGAATTGTATCCTGTAGAAGTGTACGTTCCTTTGTCTACGACTACTGTACCACCACCACGGTCTGTACGAATCGCTGCTGATGAATTTCCTGCGGTGTTCACCGTCAAGTTAGTAGCGTTCATCGCAGCGCCACCTGTCGTTTGGATACCACCTGAATTATCTTTTGTAGTTGTAATGGTTGTGTCTGATACATTAACGGTCGTTCCTGAGCCGTAACTGAATACCCCATTGCCGTTTTGTGCGGTTGTATTTACGGTTGCGTTTGTGATCGTTACCGTTGCTCCATCGGTTGCTAAGAATCCTGCGTTCATTCCGTAGAAGTCTCCATTTTCTGTATTCGATGTCGCTCCGGCTGTTTTGTTAATCGTTACGCCGTCTAATGTGACTGTTGCTCCTGTTACACGGAGTGCATTTTCATCATCTCCGGTAGATTCATAAGTTTCTCCTGTTACGGTTGCATCTGTTGTTAAATTTGTTGCTGCCTCACCTTGTGTCACTTGGTCGCTCCCGCCAAACCCTTCTCCTCCAGGTTTAGCTGGGGGACTCTGTTGTGCTTGGACTTGAGAAGTCGCCGCCTCTTGTGTTTGTGCTTGTGTGTTTTGGCATGCAACTAAAGTTGTTGCAATAGTAATCGTGGATAATAGAACAATCATTTTGTTTCTTTTCATTTGGTCCCCCTCGCTTCCTATCAACTATTTGTTGATGGTTTAATCATAACGGGCTTACTTAAAATGAACTTAAAACAAAAAAAGGTTTTTGAATAAGGTTTTTGAAACTGAAAATTATCATATATGATAATTACCATATATGATAATTTCGTACGAAAAAAACGCTGGTATGATTTTCCAATATCTCTGGTTTTTCTATCTATCTTAAATCACTATAAAAATAAAAGCCCAATCTTTTCTACAGATTGGGCTAATCCTCTTCAGGATTCCATTGATATTTTTTCAGCGAAACATTTGTTGGACTTTCAAAAAGGATTCCTTCTGATTCTAACAATGCTTTTTGGTCAAGCCATCCCGGCACAAGTCTTCCTCTTGCATTCACAACCCTGTGACAAGGATAGTGGCCATATAAATCTACCTGACTTAAAATTCTTCCAACTAACCTTGCATTTTTCGGACGACCTACGAGACTAGCAATTTGTCCATAGGTAGCAACTTTTCCTCTCGGAATTTCACCAACCACTTCTAAAACTTCATAGATAAGTCGATCATCCATTTTTCTCACCCTCAATGACAAAACGAATCTGACTACTACTGATAAGCTCAGCGCTCAAGCACAACTGATTGGTTTCGGCAATCTTCTGCGCGATTGAAAGTCCTAGTCCACTGCCGCCTGTCGTACGATTTCTCGAATTATCTACACGGTAGAAGCGATCGAAAATCTGACTGACCTGTTCTTTTGTCATCGGTTCGGTTTCATTTTGGATGGCTAAGCCATTTCTTTTCGCCTCGATGGTGATGACAGGTGTTCCTACGGTATACTTCATCGCATTATCGAGTAAAATACGAATCAATTCCGTCATTG
>CAUUUT010000030.1:0-9090 GCA_963548485.1 uncultured Streptococcus sp. | reverse complement strand
CCTTTACCAAACTGTGGTTCTTAATGATTGATAGTAATATTTACGAGAAAAACGGCGAAGGAAAAGGCGCTCCAAAAACGGGCGGCGTCATTCCAAAAGAAACGCTGGAATGGATTGATAAGGAGTTAGCCGCAGCCCATTCTGCAGGCGTTCAAGTGATTCCCGTGATGCATCATAATCTACTGGCGCATCATGAATTTAATCCGGATGGGTTCGTGGTCGATAACGCTTCAGACTTGAAGGCGATTTTTAATCAATATGACAATGTAACGCTTGGCTTCTCGGGGCATATTCATACGCAACAGATTGCCACAGAAAAGTTGTCTGCGGATCGTTCCTTTACGGAAATCGTCAATGGGGCGTTCTCTGTTTATCCGGCTACCATCGGCAAATTAACGATGAGTCCTCATGAGTATCATTACCAACAAACGGCGCTAAAAGCAGACGAATGGGCGGCTCAATCGGGACAAACGAATCCGGACTTATTGCATCATAAAGACTATATGAAACAAGTTTTCGATGACGCAACACGCATCATGACGCATCAATCTTTATCGGATGAAGCGTGGTATACCAAAGAAGTGGGCGATGAACTCAGTGCTGTTCTAGCGCCACTCAATCTAGCTTATTTCTCTGGAGATAAAATTCCTGAAAGCTATATTTCCGATACTGTTCTTACTTCTAAAGCGTACCAACAACTGCAAACAAATAGCGCATCGAACTTCTTACTGAACTATATCGATATGGTCATTAAAGAAACCACTCATGCCAACAATCAAGAAATCACTATCCCATACTAAAAAGGTCGCCCAAGTAGGGCGACCTTCTTTGTTTCCTATTTTATTTTCCAAGTTCATCCAATAACTCTTGGTGTTTTTGTCTCCATTCAGCTTTCTCTTCTTCGGTAATTTCACGAAGGACGCGGCATGGATTACCGACCGCAATCACATTACTTGGAATGTCTTTGGTAACCACAGAGCCAGACCCGATTACCGTATTATCGCCAATCGTCACTCCCGGATTCACCGTCACGTTGGCCCCGAGCCATACACTATTGCCAATCGTAATCGGCATTCCAAATTCTGGACCTGCATTACGTGTTTCGGCATCGGTTGGATGTCCTGGCGTCACAAGCGACACGTGCGGACCGAACATGCAGTTGTCCCCAATCGTAATCGGCGCTACGTCTAGTAATGTGCAGTCAAAATTCGCATAGAAGCTTTCACCAATCGTTGTATGAACTCCGTAGTCCACATAGACAGGTTGTTCCATGTAAATCTTCTCGCCAGTTTTTCCGAATAACTGTTTTAATAACGCGCGTCTTCCTTCAAAATCATCGAAGTCTAAACGATTGTATTGTTGCGCTAGTTTTTTCCCTTTAATCGATAAGTCTCTTAGCCCTTCTGTGTGAGACGGAATATATAAGTCTCCTGTGAGCATACGTTCTTTCATGGTTTTCATTTAGATACTCCTTTACAGCTAGTTCTCCAATTGAATCACATGATCAAAAAGATTTCTATTCTCTTCGATAAAATGATGTGTCACCATTATAACGGTTAATTCTGGATTTGACAAAATCATTTTCTCAATACGAGCAGCACTCTCCATATCTAAGCTCGCCGTACTTTCATCAAAAAGAAGGATTTTATCTGATTGCGTTAATGCTCGCGCTATAGAAATTCTCTGTCTTTGGCCACCAGATAATTGACTACTATGCTCGGAAACTGCATCATCTAATTGACAAAATTGCTGAATGCCTAGCTCTTCTGGCAGTGAGATTTTTTTGGCGTTATCCCACAAAGTAATATTCTCTCTAACGGTTGCGTTAAACAAATGATTCTTTTGCGGATTGTAGTGAACAATACTACGCAATTGAACCACTTGTTCTTGTGCTAGTTCTTTTTCATCTAATAATACTTCCCCAGAATAGTCATTGTTTTCTCCTGCTAGAAAATGTAATAATGTCGATTTCCCACTTCCACTATCCCCTACTAGAGCATATTTCTTTCCTTTCTCAATCGTAAAGGAGGTAGATTTAACAATTTTCTTTCCGTTGACCGCTACTTCTACAGATCTCAATTCTAAAGAGTTCTTCAGTTCCAGTTCTTCTTGTAGCAATTCATCAGGAAGGATGGATTCATATTTCTCAAAATATACTTGAACAGACTTATACTGTACTAAATTTTGTGCGATTAGGCTGACTTTACCAAAAAGCATTCCTGTAAATGAACCAATACTTCCCATAACCCCAATCGATACAATTCCATTAACCACAAGATATCCGACTAAAATGGCACTTAATGATTGACCTAAACTATTCACTGCTCCTGAAGCAATTCCAGATAGCATGAATGCGCGAATTAAACGGACTACCGAATCTTTAACGGCACCCGATTCAAATTGGACGCGATTTTTAAAGGTATCCATTTTATTTAATGCATAGAATACAGAATACCCTTCTAGTAAATTTTGTACATTTGAAGAAAATTTTTCTTGCGTTGCAGAATAACTTTCCAGCACTTTCTTCGTATGTGGTTCGAATAATTTTGGAATCACAAGAAGTCCGCTAATGAATACCACTAAGAACAATAGAATAGACCAGTGATAAGTAAGGATTACCCCTATTGATAACAGCACCGTTAGCACACTTTCTGTTATCGTGAAGAACATTGGAAGTCCCAATGCCGAGATTCTCTCCATATCATTTGTCATCCAAGATACATACTCCGGAAATTCACGTTTAGTGATTTCCATATAATTCGCCTTACGAAGTTTTTCTGCAATTTCTTCCCTTAATTCCGTATTGACTAATTGAATGAACTTTTCTTGTTGAACAGAAAATAAGAAATTTGAATACGATAATATTCCATTCATAGCAAACCGGATTGCCAACGCTCCTACAAATTGCCAAGCATTTAAAGCGACTAACCCGTCAATGGCATATGCAATAATCGCAATATTCGCTACGGTTAAAAGACTCTTGATGATTACTAATACGAGAAGAATCATTACTTTGGATGGATGTTGTAGTAACTTCTGCTTCATAATGATTTCTCCTTCCCTAAGTAAATCACTTCATCAAATAAATCGCGATGTTCTTCAAAAAAATGATGTGTCACAATCACAAGAGTTAGGTTAGGATTTTGAAGGAGTTGAGTCTCTATATTCCGAGCACTTTCCAAATCTAAATTCGCGGTACTTTCATCGAGTAATAATACCTTATCTGATTCAAGTAACGTTCTAGCAAGCGCTAATCGTTGTCGTTGCCCTCCTGATAACTTAGTCCCATGTTCACTAACAACTTCCTGAGCATTCGTAAATTGATCCAACCCCATTTGACTAGATTCTCTCGCAAATGGACGATCTTCCCATAACGTAATATTATCTTTGACTGTAGCGTTAAAAATATGGTTTTTCTGAGGATTGTATGCCGTAATATTGCGAAGCTGTACAATTTGTTCCTTAGAAAGAGGCTTCCCATCGAGTATCACTTCACCCGTAAATTCGTGATTTCGACCGGCTAAGAAATTCAATAACGTTGATTTCCCAGTACCACTATCTCCTAACAACGCATATTTCTTCCCTTTTTCGATAGTGAACGTCACGGGATGTACAATAACATGCCCATTTACGCTGACCGTTACATCTCGTAATGATAAAGACTGTTGCAGAGAGCTGTTGTCTTGTTGTAAATTCGAATCTTCTTCTAAGCTATTAAATTTATCAAAATAAACATGTATCGATTTTAATTGAACTAATTGTTGAACGACTTGTTCTAACGATGCAAAGCAATTAAATGTAAGAGAACCTGCTGCAGTAAATGCCCCCACTGAAATCATCCCAGCAAACACCATGATTCCGGCTACGACATCTACTGAGATTTTTCCAACGAAATTCAGTAATGAAATGCATAATTGTACAAAAGAAAATTTCTTTCGATAACTGACTTTAACTTCTGATAATGCATCTGAAGCGACTTTAATTCGCTTCACAAATTGCCCCACTGCATTCGAGGTATAAAATACTTCGAATCCTTTAAATAAGTTTTGAACGGTTGTAGTAAATTCTTCATTAGCGGCTGATAGATTTGATGTGGCTTTCTTCGTTTGTTTTTGAAACCACTTTGGTGTGAAAATGAGCATCAATGCTACAAAAATAGTCACGACTGCTAATCCCCAATGGAATAATGAGAGAGAAATCAATGCAAAAATTAGCATCATTCCACTTCCGATGCTATTGAATAACACTGCAAATCCATTATCTTCTAATTGCTCTAAATCACTTGTAAACCATGAAACATACGCAGAAACATCTTTTTCTGTCACTGTCGAATAATTTGCATGCCCGATTCTATCTGCAATTTCTCCTCGGATTTCAATGCTAATTTTTTGGATAAGTTTATTCAGTTGCACATTATATCCGTATAACGATGCTAAATAAACTCCACTGAAAGCTATTCCTACTAACTTCCATGTTAAAAACGTAGAAAAATCTCCCTTTACCAAAGCATTAAACGCTGGTGCATTCAACGAAATACTAATAATAGAGGCTGCATTTTCTAAAAAAGATAATAACACCACAACAAGAGATGCTACTTTATGCCTGAGCAGATACTGTTTCATTGATTCGTTCTCCCATTTTTCAATGTCTAAAAAATTATAAGATAACCCCATTATACTCCCGTCACAAAATAGGAACAATACAAAAAACGTGGAGATTTCGTATTTTCTCCACGTTTTTTCGATTAAAATATTGCATTTTAGCTTTCCGCATACGCCTTTGCTTGAACGATTCGTTTTTCTAGTTCTAACAAGTCGATAAAGCGTGCTTGGCGTGCGAATTCTTTCTCCCCAACCATCAAGAGAACGGCCGGTACTGTTAACACTTCATAGCGGCTAGCCACTTCTGGATGAAGCGTGGCATCAATTTCTTCTACCGGAATCTTATACTCTTTGGCAAGTTCCTTTACTCGTGGTTTAACCGCATGACACACCCCACATGTTTGCATGGATATATATATGATTTTTACTTCGTCCATTTTCTCACCTCGCTTCTATCATACCCGATAGTGCAAAAATTCTTGCAAACTTTGCTCATGAGCCCTTTTTTAGTAGAAAACACTTAACAAACCGCGTCTTGATTGTGTATAATGGAAGAGTTAAGTCCAGATGAAAATCAGAAAGTGAGTGAAACAATGGGACGTAAATGGGCAAATATTGTCGAAAAGAAAACAAAATTAGATGCTAACAATAGTAAAATCTACGCTAAATTCGGGATTGAAATCTATGTAGCAGCAAAACAAGGGGAACCAGATCCTCATTCAAACCAAAAATTAAAATTCGTTATTGACCGTGCTAAAACTTATAATGTACCACGTCATATCATCGAACGTGCGATTGAAAAAGCTAAAGGTGGCGGCGATGGCGACTACCAAGAACTCCGTTACGAAGGTTTCGGACCAAACGGCTCTATGATTATCGTAGATGCCTTAACAAATAACGTAAACCGTACAGCAGCTGACGTACGTGCCGCTTACAGCAAAAACGGTGGTAACATGGGTGCGCCAGGTTCTGTAACTTACTTATTTGACCACACAGCCATTTTCGGTATTGCAAACAAAGATGCTGACGAATTATTAGAACAATTAATGGAAGCAGAAGTGGACGTTCGTGACGTTGTTCAAGAAGACGACCAAGCGATTGTTTACGCTGAACCAAACGACTTCCACACTGTTCGTAAAGCGTTAGAAGACTTAGGAATCACTGAATTCACAGTAAGCGACATCGAAATGATTCCTCAATCAGAAGTGACACTTGAAGGCGACGACTTACGTTTATTCGAACGTATGATTAACGCTCTAGAAGACAACGAAGACGTTCAAAAAGTGTACCACAACGTAAACTTAGAAGACTAATAGTAGAAAAAGCAAAATGTAACATTTTAGTTACATTTTGCTTTTTTGTTTCCTTTCAATCTGAGAACAAACATCCCATCATCTGTTTATCTTGCGAGGCTCCTCACTCAGGAAGCACCCCATTAACTTTTCAGAAAAAAGGACAAAATCAGGACACGAAAAGCTCCATGGATTCTATAGTAGGCACAATAGCGAGTGCATTCAATGTGAATTACTGCTGCTTGGAAATTTATTTCCTAGCGGCAGTTTGAAGCTTGAAAGGAATTGAGACGTAAGGCTCAATCCGGTGCAGCTATTGTCACTACTATGAAGATATCCATAGGAGCTTGTAGCGTCCTGTTTTTTGTCCGTCCTATTTATTCTGCACGTATCGTTCTAAGCGGTAGCTTCCTGCTGTGAGGAAGACACCTGCCATCGCAAGAATAACCCAGACTGCTGGGAAGATGGTTTGAAGGTCAATCGCCTTGTACAACCAGTAAATCGGGCTGATATAAGATACGATACTGAACCAACTTCCTCCTAGTAAATCACCAAGCGCAGCTGGCATTCCAAGTCCCGCCATGATCATTACAAACAGAATTCCAAATGTCGTTGCATGCCCTGGCATCTTGAAAATTCTAAAGAAGAATAAGTTTAGGCAGAGACTGTAAATAATCGTTACAGCTAATAGACTCGTGAACACACCCCAGTTTATTTCTGGAACCAAACCAGAAAGGTGTATTAATGCCATGAGTGCCATATTCGCTGCAAAGATAAAGACAAAGTATGCCAATAAGAACGAAAGCATGATTTCCATATTCGAACGTGGAGATACGACCGAGCGTTTCAATACATAACTCTTCTTAAAGTTAATCCAGTCGGAAGAAATCACTGCCGCATTCATGATGACATAAACGAGAAGCATAAGCATTACGACTCCGGTTGCTACACTCGTCTTCGCTTCTTCGCTTGTAACTACCATTTGATTGTCATCCACAGATAACGTCTCTTCTTTCGTCAACACGCCTACTTCTTGCAGTTTCGCATTGAGCATGACTTCTTTTAGTACTTTCGTCAATTGTGCATCAAGCAGAAAATCTCTCGTTCCGCGCTGCGTATTCCAGATGCGAATCGTCGGCACTTGGCCTTCTTTCGCCTTCTGTAAATAGTTCGCAGGCACTTGGTAAATAACGTTCATTTCCCCTTTTTTCAAGGCCTCTTTGGCACTATCTAAGTCGAAATACACATTTTCTTCTCGAATGTACGGAGCAATCAATTCTTGGTATTCATCATTTCCCTCTTCAAACACAAAGGCAACTGTTTTTGCGACCGTACTTGGCGCTTTCGTATCCGCTGTTCCTTGTGATGCAATCATGATTCCATTGACTAAAGCTGGCATCCCAATCATCATAAAGAGAATCATCGGCATCTTCAATAATCGTTTCAAATGAAAGATTGTCATTCTGATAAGAATCATTGACGTGCCTCCTTTCTCTTCAATGACCAGTTAAATGTTACCCCTAGGATTAACATAATAGGGCCAGCAACTGTAATCATTCCTCCCACCGATACCCCATTCATTACCTCGACAAATGGTGTATACATAAATTTTTGAAGTGGATTTCCGCTGAGGAAACTAAAAGTTGAACTGATACGGTCGAGTGGAATCATCCCTGATAAGAACATATAGATTAAGTTTATAGAAGTTGAAAATGCTGGTAAATTCTTCTCAGTCACGAAATTGCCGATTAAATTTCCAAGTTCATTAAAGACTAAACTATAGAAAACGATGAGGATAATAATACTGCCGAAGTTCCCTCCAAAAGTTGTTGGGTCAAGAATTTTCCATAGGCCGATATACACAAATGACAATAGAGTCGTCATTATCATATTCACGGCTAAATCGAGTCTATTTTTTTCAGAAATACTAAATGGTAAAACGTCCAAACGTTTACGAAGGCCGCTGAATTCCTTTTTTACCCCAAATCCCATCGCAGTTTCAAGGAACATCATAAACAGAAATCCAAGTCCTGTAATCGCGTAGTGTTGATTCGCAGTCACTTGTGATTCAGCTTCCACTTGTTCTGTCTCAAAAGCTCCCGCCAGAATTTCCTGTTGTAAGGCTGCAAGTATCCCCGCTGCTTGTTCTGGCGTAATGGATGCATTTTGACTTTCTGCGACTGCATTCATTACGGAGCTTGCTTCTAATAATTGTGAAGTCATTGTTTTTAAGAGCGATTCATACACCGCAAGTGACGTACTCGATGTTCGTCCTAATTTCTTAAGGGTAATCGGAGTTGCTTGCGAACGCGTTTGAATCGACTCTGTGAAATCCGAAGGAATCGTCGCAATAATTTTCGCATTTTCTTTAACAGTAGTCAGCGCAATTTGTTTTTCCTCCGTAAGCTTCTCAAACAACGCAACCACTTGTTCTCCGTAAGCACCTTTATCTTGATTATCGATATAAATCTTCGTTTCAATCGTTAAATCAGATGGATTGAAGGCACCCTTTGTGGAAAACGCCAAGAAAAGCATTAACAGAAATGGCATTAAGACCAGCATCAACAGCGCCGGAAAAGACTTCAGAGAGGATATTAAATTGGCTTTAATATAACGAATGTATCTCATAAGTCCTCCTTAATCACGAAGCGTCTTTCCTGTTAATTGTAAGAACGCCTCTTCTAATGTCGTTTCTTTTACGTTGACGGATTTAATCACGAGTTGTGCCTGTTCGACTTGCTCAATTAATTTCATCATCGAGAAAATCGTTTGGTCGATCGTAAGTTCTATGTCTTGGCCATCAACGGTTACAAATTGTATGCCGTTTTCGCTATTCTTCAACACTTCGTCAAAGCCAGCAGGCACGCGGTCCAATGTGAGGGACACTGTTTGTGTATGCCCCACGAGTTTTTTCACTTCTTCTTTTGTGCCATACGCCACTTCTTCTCCTAAATCGAGAATGAAGACGCGTTTACAAAGGGTTTCGATTTCCTCCATATAATGCGAAGTATAAAGAATCGTTGTGCCTTGTTCGGCAAGAGATTGAATATAGTCGAAGATATGTTGACGCGACTGCGCATCCACTCCAACAGTTGGTTCATCTAAAATCAAAATCGAAGGGTTATGTAACATCGCTACAGCAATATTCAAGCGACGTTTCATCCCGCCAGAGTAGTTTTTCACTTTCTCTTTCTTCT
>CAUUUT010000029.1:0-9129 GCA_963548485.1 uncultured Streptococcus sp. | reverse complement strand
TCATCACTTTCACCACTTTCGTTTACATTTGTAATTTACACTGTTAGTTTACACCAATAATTTACAAATGTCAACAAGAAAGTTTTAAAAAATTTTTTGAATAAAAAAACTCAAGCCAACAGCGATTCTGCCAGCTTGAGGTTTGGGATAGTCTATTTAATTTGCTGAAGATAAAATCTCTTCTATCGTAGTTTCTCTCTCTTCGATTAAATCGTAAAAGCCAACATGAACACCCTCTTCATATAGCCAACATAAATCTGTGCCATACGGTGCTTCAAAAATCTCAAGCATCACTGGAGCAATCTCATAAATCGAATCAGCTCCTAGAATTTTGAAATTAGCTGCATCTGAAAGATACTCTTCATCATCTTCAATGGATAATAGATTCCATCCGTTCAATGGTGGGGTTATAGATTGATCACGAAAAGTATATCGAATTGGCTTACCCTCAAGAATATTGTTTGAAACAATAAAACCACCAAAATCACTGTTATTAATCATAGAACTCCTCCATTCAATTAGGAATTAACAACATTGATGCAAAAATGAAGTTGATTAGCCTCTTAATTTGCCGTTTTGGCCAAGGTTTTCGGCTTTAATTTCTTGAATAATGATATGAATGTGTTCTGTTGGAGCGCCCGTGTGTTTAGAAACCACTTCTGTCACTTCTTTGACAAGGGCTTCTTTTTGTTCACGGCTTCTTCCTTCGATCATTTCAACATGAATAAATGGCATGGTTGTGCCTCCCTTCGTTTTTGACTAGTTTATCTAGTTGATCTTTGATTCTATTCTACTCCTAAATGGGAGTAAATACTAGGTGGGTGCTGGAAAGTCCTCACACCCTGTGGAGTTGGGTTCGGCTTCGCAGAAATGGCGTGCGTTTCCCCAAACGTACGCACGACTCGTTCCGAGTCCTTTGCGTCGTTCGGGTCCAACGTTCCATTTCTGAGCGCGAAGCCTCACACCCTGTATTTCTCTATTAAAATTTTCATGGTTTTGTTTGAAAAGAGCACGGTTAGGACGGCGGTATTCAATGGGAGTGTGATCATATTTTTCAGGATTCGCAGTGGCATGAAGACGGCGAAAGCTTTTTGCGTCATCATATACACCCAGATTGAATTCAGTCCGAGGTTACAGAAGATAGTGACGAGCAATACTGCCATAAAGATTTGTTCCCATCTGAGTGGCCTCTTATATAAGAAGTATCCGTAGATGAGTCCTCCGACAAGGGCTGTAAGGGTGTATCCGATGAAGAATTGTCCACTCTCTCCACGGAAGAAGTTTCCGAGGATATCGACTAGGATTCCCACAAGTGCTGCACGCCACGGTCCCAGCATCACCCCTGCGATGGCTGCTCCGATAAACCCGAAGCCGATTTGTACGTAGAGGCCGAATTTAATTGTCGGCAACATTTCCATCACAAGGCGAATGGCTACGACCATCGCCATCACTGTAATATCCAGTGTTCTTTTTCGATTGTATTTCTTTGTATTTTCCATATTAGCATCTCCTTTACTTGTAAAGAGTTGCTCCATTTAACTACTTCTATTTCTAGTGTTGTGTAAATGCAGCGAATGCGACTAAATTACCGCAATGTTTCCATTTTCGTCCCAGTGGCAACATTCCATCCTCCGGGCACTTAACGCAATAAAGTCTACTCTGATTTTAGGTTCTAGAAAATTTAGTTCCTACTTTCCATGAATCTCCTTTCTTACTCTTGGTTAGAATACCTGTCCTTTCTTGGGACGTCAAGCAAACAATATTTTCATGCTTTTGAAGGGGCCAACGCTGAATGAAAACTTGCTTCCAATAATTTTCATAACTTTTATTAAATATTTCACTTAAAATTTATATAATGTTTAAGATTGATACCGTTTTCCCCAACGTGTATAATATTATTAACTCTCTTTAGAATTAGAAAGGTTAGACAATGAGCAATGAACGTTATTTAATGATGGAATCCGATATTAAGAGCTTATCGTTTCAACTGGAATCTATCACAAAATCTAAATATGACAGCGACTGGCATAGTACGCTCCATACGCACCCTTTTACGGAATTATTTTACGTTGTAGACGGAAAAGGCGAGTTTAATATTCAAAGCCAACGTTTTCCTGTAAAAGCAAACGACTTTGTCATTATCAATCCGCAGGTAGAACATACAGAATTGTCTTCTCCAGATGAACCGCTGGAATATATTGTGTTAGGCATTAAAGGGCTCTCTTTCTCAAACTTAACGCCTGTCTCAGAAGGTGGGCATCCATTTTCATTCTTCAACTTGCGAGATGAGCAAAAAGACATCTTGCGTTATTTGAATGCGATGGTACAAGAGGCCACTTCCCAATCGATGAGCTATGAATTAGTGTGCCACAACTTATTAGAAATCTTATTAATCAAAATCTTGCGTCACCAACACTTCGACCTTGAAGTCGGTAAACAAAGCAAGGCGACAAAGGATATTTCGTTTATCAAACACTACTTAGAAACGTACTATCACGAAAGTATCCAACTAGAAGACCTCGCTTCGATGACGCACTTGAGCCGTTTCTATATTTCACACAGCTTTAAGAAAGAAATCGGCATGTCTCCGATGGAATATTTGATTGCCATCCGCATTAAAGAAAGCAAAATCTTACTACGAACAACGAATTACTCGATTTCACAGGTGGCGGATATTGTTGGGTTCACCACTCCAACGTATTTCTCAAAACAATTCCGTAAGAGCACGGGAATTTCGCCAACGGATTATCGGGAACAATTTCAAGGAGTACAGCAATGATTCGACAACCTAAGCGAGATGAGCGACGACAAATCATCCCTCTGATTGAACTCATTATGCAAGATATGGAACTGCCGATTCTGGAACATACAAGCCCGGAAATGCTCTACGCGATGCTAGAAGAAGCCATGCTCGATGACCAGTTTCGCTACGGGCTAAAGAACACGCTCGTCTATATTCATGACAGAAAAGTCGCCGGGGCCATCTTTGGCTACCACGGTCACTTAGAAGATGCGATTGACGACCCGTTCCACCGATTGTACGAGGATTACAATATCAAGCATCAACTCCCGCTCTACGAGGATAAGGAGACGATGCCTGGCGAATGGTACATCGATATTTTAGCGGTCTATCCCGAATATCGACGTCTCGGAATCGGTCGTAAATTATTGGTTGAAGTAGAAAACTTAGCGCGCCAACAAGGGGCCACAAAAATCGCCCTCAACTGCGAGAAGGATAATACGAAGGCCTACAAATTATACGAAAAACTAGGCTACACGCCTGAGAGCGAACGCGTCTTAAGCGGTCATCCGTATTACCATATGACAAAAGCCTTATAAAAAATCCCTCTTTGGACAAAATCGTTCAAAGAGAGAATTTAAAAATGTAACTTATATGTTACATTTTGCTTTTTTACAAAACGAAAAGAGACTCGAAATTTTTCGAGTCTCTTATTTTTGCTTCTATGATTATTTTACAGAGGCTTGACGGAGGTTGATGGTACGTCCGAATGGAAGTACTTCGAATCCGTCTACGTTTTCAGCAAGTAAGTAGCTTTGGCTTGCTTGGTAGATTGGAGCGACAACTGCATCATCCATCACGATTTTTTCTGCAGCAATCATTTGTTTATAACGTTCTGCCGGCTTCGTTGCGTATGTTGTTTTCACTTCAGCAACAGCTTTATCGTAGGCTTCGCTAGAGTAGTTCGCGAAGTTGATTCCGCCACCTGTTACGTATTGTTCTAAGAAGTTCACTGGGTCTTGATAGTCAGGTGCCCATGTTCCGAAGAAGAAGTCGAAATCATCTGCACGTTGTAATTCAAGACGGTTTTTCAATGGAACTGATTTAATGTTCAATGTCACGCCTGGTAAGTTCTTTTGGATTTGCGCTTGTAAATATTCGCCAACCACTTTCGCACTACCTGCATCTGACGTTAATAATGTCACTTCAATGGTGTCCATTCCTAATTCTTGTTTAGCTTTTGCTAATTCTTTTTGCGCTTCTTCGACATTGTAGCTGAGTAAGTCGCCACGGTCTTCCACGTAATCTTTACCCGTTTCTGGGTTTTCAGCAAAACCTTTTGGAACAAGACCATTTGAAACGATTGAGCCGTCTTTTAACACGTTGTTTACAAGGGCTGCTTTATCGTATGCCATTGCAATCGCACGACGGAAGTGTTTGTTTCCTGTAATTTTGCGTTCTACGTTGAAACTCATGTATCCCATTGTTGCTTTTGGAATCGAGTGATAGGTTGGTTGATTTTTGTATTGATCGACGAATTGTTCGCTGATTGTTGTGTATTGGACTTGTTTTCCGTCAAATAATTGAACAGACGTCGCTACTTCTTTCGATACGTTCACAGTAACGGTTTGTAATTGAACGTTTGCTGCATCCCAGTAGCCGTCGTTCTTCACAAGTTTCCAAGAAAGTTCAGAACCTGTCCATCCTTCTAATTTGAACGGTCCGTTTGTCACGATTGAATCAGCTGAAGAACCGTATCCTTCGCCTTTTTCTTTCGCCACTTTTTCAGATTGTGGTAAGAAACGTGACCCTGTTAATAATTTTGGTAAATATGGTGCAGGATTTTCAAGCGTGATTTCTAATGTTTTATCATCAATCGCTTTAACCCCTAATTCTTCTGTCGATAATTCCCCTGAACGAATTTTCTTCGCATTTTTGAACACATCAGCTGATTGCGCCACATGCCCTTCTTTAGGGTCTACTAATTTACGGTAAGTGTAAACGAAATCGCCTGCTGTTACAGGAGTTCCGTCAGACCATTTTGCATCACGTAATTTGAACGTATATACAAGGCCGTCCGCGCTCACAGTTGGCTCTTCTGCTGCCATTCCTAATTCAACTTTATTGTCTTTAGCGACACGATATAATCCTTCGAAAATTTGCCCTAACATATCTGAACTCGGCACATCATCGTAGTCCGCGCTATCTAATGTTGCTAATTCTCCAAATGTTGTAATCGTTAAACTTTGTTGATTACCTGATGTCGATGTTGAATTGCCACCACATGCAGCCAAACCTAAAGAAACAAGTAGTGTTGTCATTAATAATTTGGTTGATTTTTTCATAACAATTCCCCTTTACTGGTATAATCCATCGCCTTTGCGATAGATACATCATAGCATGGAACAATCAAAGCCAAAAATTTAATGCTTAGGATATACAAGGATGCGAGACATCGCGCTCAGAAATGGAACGTTGGACTCGAACGCCGGAAGGAACGTGAAACGTTCTGCGGACGTTTGAGGAAACGCACGCCATTTCTGCGATGGCGAGCTCAACTACAAACAGGATACGAGGGCGAACGCTCAGGGACGAATCATTGGAAACAAACACCGCAAGGGACTTGAAACAAGTCGTGCGGATGTTTGTTGAAATGGACGTCGGCCCTGTGAGCCCGAGTTCAACTCCAGGATGTATGTCTTCGCGGTTAGCCTTCCCAGGTATTTTGACAAACACAAAAGAATAACCTTTCAAAGTCTACTATTTTATGGTATTTTATGCTTATTAAATTCATCATTTTAAAGGAGAACAATTATGACAAAAACGCATAGTAATATATCCTTCATCGGTATGATCATTATTGCAGTTCTTATGTTCATTATAAGTATAGGTGCGGTAGGATACTCACTACTCTATCCAACTGCAGATACTTTATATAAAGAAGGGAAAGTCTTTGGTTTGCCTTACAAGAGCGACCAAGAAACGGTTGCTGTAAAAATCACGTATTTCGACCCAAATTATATGGCTACTGTCACTAGAAGTAACACAAAATTATATTTTATTCAGTTTTCAAGACCAAAGACAATTATGAATACAAATCCATTCGGGTATGCCAGCATTGAGATTAAAGACGGCGATCCCCTTCTGGATAAATTAAAGTCAGCACCTGATTTATCCCAGAACCCAATGATTGTGGCTGCCACTATTCGTAAATCTGGCGCTAAAGACGCTATTCAAGATTATCATTATAATTTCAGTAATCTTGTGGATCGAGATGAAGATATCAAACCTTATGCTGAAACATTATATTATGTTTCGGTAGATGAATATGATAAAAGTCGTTTGGTAGGTTATCCTATTGCTCTGGTAACTATCCTGACGGGACTATACTTCCTATACGGTGCCTTTTCTTTAAGAAAAAACGAAGAGAAAGCATACAATGAACTATACGATTCCTATCCAGAATTAAACCATTCAATGGATACGGTATTAGGCAACGCAACTTATGTAGACCAAGCATTAGGAATTATTTTATATAAGAACCATCTGATTATTCCAAAAGGGGAACTTAGAGTATATGACCTAAGAAAAGCAAAACAAATGTACCACCGTATCTTGAATCATAAATCCTACGGAATAACAACAGGCGGTTTTTCACAACTGATTATTCTTACGGATGATAAAACTTACCGAAAGAAGAAAACTTCTTTTCCCATTAATAACGTTGGAAAAGAAACAGATGACTTACTACAACCTTTCTTTTATACCGTAAGCCAAGAATTCCCTGATATCCTCTTGGGAGTCACAAATAAAAAACAACGCCCATTCTAACCTAGGATGTGAGACATCGCGCTCAGAAATGGAACGTTGGACTCGAACGCCGGAAGGAACGTGAAACGTTCTGCGGACGTTTGAGGAAACGCACGCCATTTCTGCGATGGCGAGCTCAACTACAAACAGGATACGAGGGCGAACGCTCAGGGACGAATCATTGGAAACAAACACCGCAAGGGACTTGAAACAAGTCGTGCGGATGTTTGTTGAAATGGACGTCGGCCCTGTGAGCCCGAGTTCAACTACATGATACGAGAAAAAGCGGTCAGAAACGAATCACTGGACCAACCCAACGCAAGCATCGTTAAAAACGATGTGCGTATGGTTTGGGAAGCAAAACTTCACAGTGTGAAGTTTTGCGTTTCTGCTTTTTCGAGTTCGAATGCTTAGGATGTGAGGCAGAAAGACAGCAGACAAAAAAGAGCTCACAGTGTGAGCTCTTTTTGCTTTTCTTGAATTCCAAACCATTCACACTGCGAAGAGCGCTCAGGACTCAACTACTGCATTTTAGTAATTGCACATCCCCCTGAACTCCCCCCTTGCCTTTCTCTCCTATCTCCATTACCATAGAACTAACAAGAAAAAGGAGTTTTTCATATGCACAAGAATCGTGTTCGCGGCTATAATCAGCGTTTTTATCCCGGAGTGGCCCTAATCGTAGCGGCTATGCTTTGCCTTGTTTTTGCATTAACAAGACTGAACGTTCCATTATTACAACTACAAAATAAATATTTTAACCTAAAGGACATCACTAAAAATGAAGATTCTATCTTAAAGGTGACTGGTATCGAGAAGCAATCTGTACAAAACTCGGACTTTGGTCAATGGTCACTTTATATCGTTTCTTATTTAGAAAAAGATGCTAACGGATATGAGACAACAGAATTCATCGGGTTGGAATTAGATAAAGAAACCGCCAAACAATTAATCGACAAGAGAAACACCTTAAGAGATCATCCTGAACAAATTGCGGGTACCTTTGTTGAGCCAGATATTAATGATAAGAAAGTGATGGATTATAGCTATCGTACCCAAGATGCTTTGAAAAAATACATCAAGTTCCCAATTTCACGGCGTTATTTCAACTATGTCTCGATTAAACCCGGAAAGGAGACACAAAAACTCTTCCTAATTCTTTCTCTTGTCCTCTTGATTCCAGGACTAGTACTCGTTTATTTATCGGAAAAATATCATCAATTTGCGTCATACTACAATAGCCTTTTTGCAGGATATGAAAACACCGAAGCGTTAGTGGCTAGTCATCCAGAGTTGAAAGGCAAACGTCTATCCGCATTATTGAATAAAGCCGATTATATCGATGATACCTTAGGAGTGTACATCTATAAAAACTTTTTCTGTTCTACTGTAAAAGGCTTAGAGATTTATGACTTAAACAAAACAAAGAGCGTACATCACCTCGAAAAAACTTTTTACCCTGAAGAAGGTGGCAGCTTCATGAAATCGTACCTTATGTTTGCCACAAACGATCCAGATGCTGTGGTTCGCAGTACGAAAGTTCAAATTAAAAATATCGGCGAAGAAACCGATGCGCATCTACAACCATTCTTTGACAAATTGCGTCAAGATTTCCCAGCTATTGAAATTAGAGCGAAAAAAGAAAGTAAATGATAAGGAGTCCAGTAGGATTCCTTATTTTTTTCAACACAAAATTATCATATATGATAATTTCGGAATTCAAATATAGTCACTTGCAAAATGCTATTTTCTAGGGTATTATAGCTGTATTATATCTATATTATCGAAAAGAGGTTTATATCATATGACAGAAAATCGTAATCACGGCTTTAGAATTCGTTTTTACTTCGGACTTATTTTAATTATTGCCGCTTGCGTCATCGGATTTTTCAATTTCCAAAAACCAGACGCTAAAAAAATCTATGAAGACGGAAAAGCTCTTCCCTTCAGTTCAAGCAATGACGATAAAGAATCAGCTCTAAAAATTACTGATATCTCAAAAGAACCCGTCATCGAAGTAGATAAAGGGAAAACCTATATCTACATTGTTGAATATGAAAAAGCAGGTACTTCAAAAGGCAAAGAACCTGGTTATATCGGTCTTGAATTAACAAAAGAAGATGCTGCAAAATTAGTCGCAAAAGCTGATACAATGCAAGACAATCCAGAATATGTTTACGGTACAATCATTTATTCATACCGTAATAAACGTGCGATTCAAAACTACAGCGACTTAATTACTCAAGCGTTCAAAAACTATAACCTTCTACAAGCTGGTGCAGACACACAATTCTACTTCTCTCAAACAGAAGCTAGCTCTGCAAAAAAAGGTGGATTAATGGTTGCGGCAGGACTTACGCTTGCAGGTCTTGTATTTATTGGTTTAGCGTTCTTGAAACGTAAAAAAGTTGGTGCGGCTTACGACGAAATGTACGCTGCTTACCCAGAATTACGTGGCAACTTAGATTTACTAAGAACAAACGCTACTTATGCAGATGACGAAACACTTGTATACATCTATAAAAACCACTTCTTCACTACTTGGAGCGGATTAGAAGTATACGACATCACAAAAGCAA
>CAUUUT010000028.1:0-9500 GCA_963548485.1 uncultured Streptococcus sp. | reverse complement strand
TCATTTTTCTTCTCCTTTTGTTATATAGTTTTTACAACACAATTTTTTCGCCGCGGTACGGCAATATTCTGTCACCATACGGATTCACCAGAAGTTCTGGTTTTAACGTATGAATTGGAACCAAACATTTAGGCTCAATCATCGCAATAATACGGTCCAAGTCGTCCGGTTTTGCGTGGCCTGAGCAAGCTAGGCGTACAAACTCAATGTGTTTTTCCGCCAATAAATCAAGAAACGGTTGATAGTTCGGATCAAAGTCCCCTAGAGGCTGTGCATCACTGTGGATATATAAGCTTCCTTCTTGCAAACGTTCGAAATGGTCGACTGCTTGCCATAGGTACTTCGAAGTATCCTCTAACAACGTTTGATATGAAATTTCTAAAGTAGGATCAAGTTCGTCGAGTTTTGGAGCCCCTTCTCTATAGTAGTAATGAGCATCCTTTTGGAATACTTCTTTAAGAAGTGCAGCCATCGTTGCTTCAAGAACAACAGTACGGCTTGTTCCTTCGACGATTTTTTCAAAACGACGCACATTCGCTGGATAGCCATTAAATGTGATTTGTCGATTTGGATTTTCTTGTTCGAGGCGAGCGATATGACGAATCACATCTTCCTCGTTTTCAGGTTTAATTTCGTCTTCAACCTCTTTACGGTCCCCGAAGCTAATCGATACACCTTCCATCATTAAGATGTCTGTATGTTTTGCCTTCTTACAAAACTCAATCGTATCTTCGGCGTTATGCCCGTGAAGTCGTAAGTCCCCTGTATACGTAATATGATGTCCAGGTGTTTTAATGATTAAAGCAGCAGCCCCATACGCATCATGGTCGACACGCACGATTTCTACTTCGATTTCTCCAACTTTAATCACGTCGCCTGCATCTAACCCAATCATCTCTCTTGTAAATGTATCGTCTTCAAATGGCGATGGTAGTAAGAACACGCCATTGCGGTTGAGCGAATTTACAATCATTTTTGTTTCCTTCAATGTATATAAAGGAATACTTGGGTCTAAATAATTCAACATTCTTGTATGGTCCAAATGCGCATGTGAGATAAAGACCGCCGTATTGGCATAGTCTTTATCTTCATCCCCTTCGTATTTGTAAGGGATACGTGCATCGTACATATTTTTTAAATGTGGAATCACTTTATGATCTGTGAGTGTTTGCACCGATTCATCGGGCAATTCTAATTCTGGCAAAAACTCAGTCCCGAAGTCAAAGAAGATATGACTATCTTTGTACGCTACTTCGATGACCGTTCCACCAATCGTTAAAATACCGCTATGAAAGGTAATCGTTGCTTTATCCTTTGATACCATTCTTCGCAACCCCTCTAATAATTTCTTTTCTGAATACAAAGTAAATTAACAGAATTGGGATAACCGTTAGAGTTGCTGCGGCCATTTGTAAGTGAACATCACTTCCGGATTCTGTCGTGAAGGCAGAAAGTCCGTTGTTTAATAGACGGAATTCTTTCGTGTTTGTAACCAATAATGGCCATAGGAATGAATTCCAGCTTTGGATGAATGTTAAAATCCCTACTGTTACCAATGCTGGTTTACACATTGGCACTAAAATGCGGCGGATGTATTCTAAATCACTCGCACCATCAATTTTAGCGGCTTTGTAGAATGTACTTGGGATTCCTTTTAAGTATCCGTTCAAGTAGTAAATATAGAAGATACTTGTTAAGAACGGAATGATTAACGCTAGATAAGTGTTTAATAACCCTAATTGAGCGATTGTTTGGTAGTTTGTAAAGATGATTGATTCGTAAGGAACCATTAATAGAGAAACTAAAATCATCATTACGATATTTTTCCCTTTGAACTGTAAGCTTGTTACGGCAAAGGCTGCTAGTAATGAAGTAATCACTGTTGCCACTGTTGTAAATAGAGACACGAATAATGTGTTTCCGAAGTAACGTAAGAATGGCGCACGGCTAAATACTTCTAAGTAGTTACTAAATTTGAATTCACTTGGGATGAATGACGGTGGAATGCTTGTCGCTTCTGCATATGTCATTAACCCAGTCATCACCATGTAAATGAATGGGAATACTGTAATCAACGCTAAGAAAATTAAAAGCGTGATTGAAAAACCGTTAAAAACTTTTTTCATCTTCTTATCCCTCCGCCTTTCTCAAGAATTTGTTTTGGAGGAATGTTGCAAAAAGAATGATTGCAAACAAGATTACAGTTGCTGCCATGGCAACCCCAGGTCTTCCTGCCACATGGAACTTGTCGTAAATATAGTACACAGCTGTTGTTGCTGAGTTTGCTGGACCAGCAGTTCCGCCAAATAATGCGTACACTTGTGTATACACTTTGAATGCCCCGATTAAGTTAACTGTTGAAAGGAAGGCAATTGTTGGAACTAATTGCGGGAATGTAATACGCCAGAAGATTTCACGGTCTGTCGCACCAAACATTTTCGCAATTTTGAAGTGCTCAGGATCAATATTACGTAATCCTGCTAAGAGGATGATGATATTGAACGCTAAACTTGTCCAAACCCCGAAGATAATCAGTGTTGGCATACTCATGTTTACGTTATCCAACCAGTTCACGGCCGGAATCCCAATCAAGCCAAGGAAGAAGTTGATAATTCCGTAGTCCCCGTTGAAGAAGTAACGGAACACAATCCCGATAGCGATTGTACTTGTAACGTAAGGCATGAAGAAGATTGTTTCGAAGAAGCTTTTACGTTTAATCTTCTCGAAAATAATCCATGCAATGATAACTGAGATTAATAACGCTACTGGCACTACTGCGAATGCATAGAGTGCTGTGTTGAGTAACGCTTTATGGAATACAGGGTCCGCAATTACTTTTTGGTAGTTGTCTAAACCAGTGTATTGTAATTTTAATAGTGACCCTTTTTGGAAACTCATCCAGAACGAACGAAGTAATGGATAAATGTTAAAGAGAAGAATCACTCCTAAAGATGGGAGAAGGAATAACCAAGCTTTAGGTTGGTTCTCTGGATTATATTTTCTCATTAGTAAACACGCGCTCCATCTTTATCGAATAAGAAGATTTTGTGTTTTAGTAATGTGAATGAAAGTGTGTCTCCTTCTTCAATCTTATGCTCCACACTTACAATTGATTTCAAGAATTGTTCACCTAATGGGAAGTGAAGAATACGTTCACGTCCGATTAGCTCTACGCCGCTAATAGTTGTTGAGAAGTGCCCTTGTTCACCTTCAGAAGAAGGAACTACGTCTTCAGGACGCATTCCTAAGTAGTAGTGACCATCTGCTAATTCTTGGCGTTTGCGGTCTTGTGATAATTCAGAAGTTGGAATGTTAAATGAAGGGTGAGTAATCACGCCGTCTTTAATTTCTACTTCTGTAATGTTGATAATTGGGTTACCGATGAATTTCGCAACGAATAAGTTACTTGGTTCTAGGTATAAGTTTTGTGGGTCATCATGTTGTTGAATGTACCCTTCGTTTAAAAGAATGATTTTATCTGAGATAGATAATGCTTCTTCTTGGTCATGCGTTACGAAGATTGTTGTGATTCCTACTTCTTTTACAAGACGACGGATTTCTTCACGGATTTTCAAACGTAAACGAGCGTCCAAGTTACTTAATGGCTCATCTAGTAAGAGCACTTCAGGTTTTTGAACAAGTGCACGAGTGATGGCCACACGTTGTTGTTGTCCCCCTGATAACGTACCAGGTTTTTTACCTGCTAACTCTTCAATATTTGTTAATTGCATATATTCTTCTGCAATTTTTTGAGCTTCTTCTTTAGAAATTTTGTTTTTACCAACTGTTAGTGGGAACATGATGTTCTCTAACACTGTCATATGTGGATATAACGCATAGTTTTGGAATACGAATCCGATATTACGGTCTTTAGGCTCAGTCGTAACAACTGATTGTCCTTTAAATTGGATATCTCCTCCTGTTGGTGTTAATAATCCCGCGATTAAGTTTAAAATTGTTGATTTCCCGCAACCACTAGGTCCTAGTAAACATACTAAGTCCCCTTGTTCAATTGAGAAATTTACTGACTTTAATGCTTCAAAGCCGTTATCGAATACTTTGTTTAAGTCAATAACATCGATCATGACGAATCCTCCAGTTTCTTTTACTTCAATACATTCTATTCTACCATGTTTTTTATCTTCTGAAAACTGAAAAAGTAAAATTTATGAAAGCTTTTTATTGTAGACAGTTATCCCCTTTCTGAGCACAAAAAAAGGACGAGAAAACTCGTCCTTTTACGACTTTTTGAACTTATACAAA
Organism: uncultured Streptococcus sp.; assembly: GCA_963548485.1. Taxonomy (GTDB): domain Bacteria; phylum Bacillota; class Bacilli; order Lactobacillales; family Aerococcaceae; genus Granulicatella. The sequence goes on along the minus strand of CAUUUT010000028.1, from coordinate 5,237 downwards.
CCCTTTTAAAGTACGGTTTCCTACTAAAACACTTCATGGCTTGTGAACAAAATCTATTAACGTTTAATAATTTTATAGTAACTACGTGACGTGATTTGGTACACGATGAGGTATACCACAACAAAGATAGCACCAATCACAATTGTCGCGTTCAGCGTTACGTTGCCGTCAACCCCGAAGAGCTGAATAATCTTACGATACATCTTGAAGGCAAATGCGGTATGGATAAACGCCGTCACAAGCGGTAAGAAGAATACAATCAGTACTTGACGATTGATCGATTTCTTAATCGTCTTTTGATCAATACCGAGTTTTTGTAAAATCACAAAGCGGTCACGGTCTTCGTACCCTTCAGAAATTTGTTTGTAGTAAATCACAAGCACTGCGCCGATAAAGAACGCAACTGAAAGAAGTGCCCCTACAAAGAGTAAACTACCGATAAATCCGTAGATGTCTTTGGCCGCATCCTCTCTACTTCCAATAATAAGGTTACCATCATCGTTTGATTCAAGTGTATTCACGTAAGCTTCAAACTCTTCTGTTTTAGCCGATGTATCTGTCGATGTATTCCACAATGCATAATACATACCACGACCAAGTTTACCGTCTATCATCTTTGTTGGATCCTTTACAACGGCTACATAAACGTTATCTGCAACATATGGCAATTGTGGCAATTTTTCTTTAAAGTCGCTAGTGTCCATCATCTCTTTGACTTGAAGCGTTAATTGCCCATTCACACGGATTGCCGAAACATTTTTGTCGTCTCCTTTGACCAGACCAAGAAAGGCTTCATTGTCACTTGGGTGATAATTCGTTCCAAAGATACGATTGTAATCATCCGCAGAAAGGAAAGTAATGAACGCAGCTGGGCTATCTCCCGGATATACCCCCTCGATGTCCACACCGCCCTCCATACTCTTTGCAGCACGAAGCACACTAAGGTAATTCATTTCATTGGTAACGGTGCCTTTCGATTGCGCCTTCATCTTGCTGATTTGTTCTGAAAGTTGGCGAATCGTTGAAGTATCTTCGACGAATGCCGTTGCCGAATAATCTGTTGGATAGCTTTTCTTTAATAAATCAGCTGTCCCTGTTTGCAAGGCGACCGTTGTAGCTAATGTGACAAGTACCATCGTTGATAAAATACAAATACTTGCAAGTCCCGCAGCATTTTTACGCATACGGAATTTTAAATTAGAAATCGAAATAAAATTCGTTGGTTGGTAAAAGAGTTTTTTGTTCTTTTGTAAAAGAGAAAGAAACACAATGGAACCCGCGTCAAATAAAATATACGTCGCTAAAATAACTAATAGGACCGCAACAAAGAAGGAATATAGCGCTGCAACAGGCGCTTCAATCGTTTGCGACATATAATACGCGCCCCCGAGAAGCCCTGCACCAATAAGTGCGCGAAGAAGGATAAAGCGTCCTTTCGTTTCTCCTTTTTTCTTCTCAGAGAGCATTTCTAACGGACGACTCATGTACATCTTTGTCGCATTTAAGAAGAATACAACCCAAAAAATAAACGCCATTGAGATGAGTACAAAGCCGACACTCCCTAGTTGCATCGAATACTCGATGCCGATTGGAATTCGAATGAGCTTCAATAAAACGGCAAATGAGAAGCGATGGAACACGATTCCAAGCACAATCCCTAGTCCCACGCTGACCACTGAGAATAGAAGCAATTCTATGAAACTCAACAATTGAATGTTTTTTCGGTCGAGACCAAGAATGCTATATAGGCCGTATTCTTTTAATCGATTTTTCGTCACGAAGGCATTCGCATAAAGAATCGTTAAGAGTGCTACGAGCTGAACCACAATTACTCCAAAGCCCAATGTTTGCGCAATGGCTCCCCCTCCACGAAGAGTGGAAAGCTCAGGCATCGCAGATAAGGCGTGCGTGATATAGAGAATCATCGTCACCATAATCGTCGTCAGTGCATACGGCAAATATAATGAATGATTCTTTTTTAGATTCGATGTCGCCATCGAAAAAATGAGTTTAAACATGGATTTCACCTCTATTTGCCATCGCAGTTAATGTTTCTGAAATCAACTCGAACATTTGTTGATCACTTCTTCCTTCACGGTACAATTGATTATAAATCAAGCCGTCTTTAATGAAAAGAACCCTTTTAGCACGACTTGCGGCAACCGTACTATGCGTTACCATCAAAATCGTTTGTCCGTTTTCATTGATTTTGTCGAATAAATCTAATGTATTGCTTGCCGATTTTGAGTCCAACGCCCCTGTTGGTTCGTCGGCTAAGAGTAAGCTTGGGTCTGTAATCATCGCACGGCCAATCGCCACACGTTGTTGTTGCCCACCCGATAGTTCATAAGGATATTTCTTCAGCAAGTCTTTAATCCCTAACATTTGCGCAATCGGTTCAACCTTTTGCTTCATTTCTGAAATTGGACGGCGAGCCAATACGAGCGGCAACACCATATTATCATAGACCGATAAGGTTTCTAATAAGTTGAAGTCTTGGAAGACAAACCCTAAGTGGTCACGGCGGAATTCTGTAAGAACTTTAGCCGAGATATTTTGAATATTTTCTCCGTTTAAAAAGACAGACCCAGCAGTTGGACGGTCGAGAGTCGCTAAAATATTTAATAGCGTGGTTTTCCCTGAACCCGATTCCCCCATCACGGCTACGTATTCGCCTTCTTCAACTGAGAAGCTGATGTCTTTGAGCGCTGTTACTTCAGCAGCCCCAAAGCGCGTTTGATATTTCTTTTGTAAATGTTGTACATCTAATAATGTCATTGTTTTCACCCTTTACTTTCATTTGTTGAACTTAGTATAGCCCACTCATAAAGGGAAATCATGACACTATCCTATCATTTTATCCCCGTTTCTTACATTTTTGTCACTTTGGAAAAAACACAAAAAAAGAGGCTTCACATGGAAACCTCTTTTGGATTTGTAGTGGATTAACGTTTAATAATACGATAGTAACTACGTGAAGTGATTTGGAACACGATGAGATACACTACCACGAAAATTGCTCCAATCACAATTGTTGCGTTTAGTGTGACGCTGCCATCAACCCCGAAGAGTTCGATAATCTTACGATACATCTTGAAGGCAAACGCGGTATGGATAAACGCTGTGACAAGCGGTAAGAAGAATACAATCAACACTTGACGGTTGATCGATTTCTTAATCGTCTTTTGATCGATGCCGAGTTTTTGTAGGATAACGAAACGATCACGGTCTTCGTACCCTTCAGAAATTTGTTTGTAGTAAATCACAAGTACTGCGCCGATAAAGAATGCGATAGAAAGTAGTGCCCCTACTAAGAGCAAGCTTCCCATAAAGGCATATAACGTTTTGGCCTCTTCGTGCTTACTATGTAATGCTAACTTTTCTGTCTTATATTGACTCAATACATTCTTATACGCTGCCCATTCAGCATCCCGTGATGCAAACGGCGTCGTTGTATTCCAAGTAAAGTAATACATGGCTTGACCCGCTGCTGGATTCATAAATTGCATTGGGTCTTTTACAATCCCCACGTACTGATTATCCGCCACATATGGTAATTGCGGCATCACTTTCGCGTATGGAGTCGCATCAATCATTTCTTTGACTTTAATCGTTGCATTATAAACAACCGAATACGTCTTCACTTCTGAAATATTTTTAACGTCACCTTTAATATGGCCGACAATCATTTCTTTATCGCCAACCGTGTAGTTCGTTCCAAACATTTGATTATATTGATCCACAGAAACAATGGTGAACATCGCTGCAGGACTATCTCCTGCATTCACATTCGCAAAGTCAAACCCATTCTCCGTACGTTGCCCGAAACGAAGTACATTTAAGAATGTCTTCTCATCTTTCACTTGGCCTTTCGTTTGTTCCTTAATCTTTTGTACGATAGGAGGATATTGATTCATTTCATTTTCTACTATAAAGTACGCTACTGCAGAGTAGTCGGTTGGGTAATTCCGATCAAGCGTTGCCGTTGTTCCTCGTTGTAGCGCTACGGTTGTTGCCATTGTGACAAGTACCATTGTAGAAAGGATACACACGCTGGCAAGTCCGGCAGCATTTTTACGCATACGGAATTGTAAGTTTGAAATCGAAATAAAGTTTGTTGGTTGATAGAACAACTTCTTATTCTTTTGTAAGATGGATAGAAGCGCAATCGAACCAGCATCGAATAAAATGTAAGTCGCAATGACTACTAATAATACTGCTAAGAAGAAGTATAAGAGGGCTTTAACAGGCGACTCGATGGATTGTGACATATAGTATGCACTCCCAAGAATTCCTAGACCGATGATGGCACGAACGGTAACAGCGCGGCCTTTCTTCTCTCCTTTTTTCTTCTCTTTTAATAATTCAAGCGGACGGCTCATGTAAATCTTCGTCGCATTGATAAAGAACACAAGAACGAAAATAGCAACCATCGTTAACAGAACTGCAATAATACTTCCGAATTGGAATGAATAGTGAATACCGACATCGTATTGAATGAGTTTCAATAGAATCGCAAATGATGCCGCATGGAAAATCACACCGAGGATTAACCCTGCACCAATGCTTAATACGGCAAAGACAACTAACTCAATAAAGCTGAGCAATTGAATATTCTTACGGTCAAGACCAAGAATACCGTATAAACCGAATTCTTTCGCACGGTTTTTCATCACGAAAGCATTCGCGTAAAGTACGACCACGAGGGAAACGACTTGAACAATCACGAATCCGAAGCTAAGTGTTTTGGCCATCGCTGACCCACCCTCTAGATGAGCAAACTCCGGCGTTGCAGCAAGGGCGTTCGTTACATACAGAACCACTGTCACCATCACAGTTGCGAGTGCAAATGGTCCATAGAGCGCACGGTTCTTACGTAAGTTCGTAATCGCCATGGAACGCAGTAGATTAAACATGTTCCTCACCTCTGTTTGCCATCGCAGTTAATGTTTCTGAAATTAATTCAAACATTTGTTGGTCGCTTCTTCCTTCACGGTACAATTGGTTGTAAATTAAACCGTCTTTAATGAAAAGAACGCGTTTGGCACGACTTGCGGCAACTGTACTGTGCGTTACCATTAAAATTGTTTGTCCATTTTGATTAATTTTATCGAATAAGTCTAATGTATTGCTTGCTGATTTTGAGTCCAACGCTCCTGTTGGTTCATCGGCTAAGAGTAAACTTGGGTCTGTAATCATCGCACGGCCGATTGCCACACGTTGTTGTTGACCTCCAG
>CAUUUT010000027.1:0-9507 GCA_963548485.1 uncultured Streptococcus sp. | reverse complement strand
AAGATGGCGGTATGATGGAATTCACTTTAGATAGAGATAACAAAACTGTAACATTAAAATTACGTTCTAAAGACTACAAATGGTCAGACGGACAACCATTAACAATCGATGACTATATCTTTACTTATGAATTTGTTGGTAATAAAGACTATAACGGTGTTCGTTACGATGAAAATGCTGAAAATGTTGTTGGTATGGAAGAATTCCACGCAGGAAAAGCAGATAAAATCTCAGGACTTGAAAAAGTGGATGACCAAACTGTTAAAATTCACTTGAAAGAAGTATATCCAGCTTTAGAAAAAGGTGGAAACGCGATTATGAGTAATATCATGCCAAAACATATCTTCAAGGATATGACTTATGATCAAGCAGTGGCTTCAGACGCGGCTCGTACTAAAGTTGTTGGTAACGGACCATTCATCGTTGATAAAGTAGTTCCAGGGGAATCTGTAACATTCAAGAAAAACCCTTATTACTACAAAGGCGAACCTAAAGTGGACGGCGTAAAAGCGGACATTGTATCTCAAGACTCAATCGTTCAAGAAATGAAAGCTGGTAAATATGACTTTGCTTCAATGCCTCAAGAACAATATGATACTTATAAAAACTTATCAAATATCACATTAATTGGTAACATCACAAACAGTATTTCTTATGTTGGTTTCAATATGGGTCACTTTGACAAAGAAAAAGGTGAACACGTATTCGAACCTGGTAAGAAGATGAGTGATCCTGCTTTACGTAAAGCCATCGCTTATGCATTAGATAATGAACAAGTGGCAAACGAAACTTACCAAGGGTTACGTACTGCAGCAAATACATTATTAACACCATTCTTTGGTGAAATCTATGCGGATAAATCAGAAGTTCCAGGATTCACATACAACCCAGAAGAATCTAAGAAAATCTTAGCAGACGCTGGTTATAAAGATACTGATGGCGATGGTTATGTAGAAGACAAAGAAGGTAAACCATTAACAATCACATTATTAGCTCCAGTTGGTAGCCAAACAGATGAAGCTGTTTATCAACAATACATCGAATGGTGGAAAAATGTTGGTCTACGCGTAGAGTTATTAAACGGCCGTGCATTAGATTTTAACGCATATGCTGAAAAATTAACGAAATATGCTGATGACTTCGATATGTGGTTAGGTGGATTTGTAATTGGTTACAACCCTGACCCAGATGGATTATACGGACCAATCGCTCGTTTCAACTTCTCACACTATGTGAATGATGAACACACTAAATTAATTAGTGAAATTGCTTCAGAAGCTTCATTCGACCCAGCTAAACGTGTTGAATTATTCAAACAATGGCAAAAATTCGTATTCGAAAATCCATTCCAAGTTCCACGTTTCAACACTTACTCACTAACAGCAGTAAACAAACGTGTGAAACATGTAGATATTGCTCAAGGTAAATCAACAGGATGGGAACAAGTAGAATTACTTTCTGATACTGGTGTTGCTGATAAATAATTGAATGAAATCTTATTTTAAGATCTTGCTTTTGCAAGGTCTTTTTTTTGTATAAAAAGAGGTTTAAAAAGAAAAAAATTCTTATTAAATGTAGTCTAAATCCGGTACTTAAAATAAAGTTAAAAAAGAATAGAGATTTTGCTTGCAAATAATTAAAATTCTGTTAGAATTAACATCAAGAATTAATTTGTCAGACAATTCATCTGAAGTTAGGATGGACTCAAAGTCTGAGAGTGGAGGAAAAATGAAAAAGAAGAGCTTATTATTCTTATCAGCTGCAGCGGCAGCACTAACATTAGCAGCATGTGGGAATGCTAATAATGGAAATAGTGGAAACACTTCATCTGAACCAGCAAAAGCAAGTTCAAAATCAAAATTTAATGCAGAAGTTACTCATGAAGGAACTGCAATTAAAGGCGGAACATTAAAATACGCTTTAGTAGCAGCTTCACCATTCAGTGGTATTTTCATTGATGAATTATCAACAAACACTACTGACTCATCGATTGCAAGTCAAGTAGACCAATCAATGTTTGAATATGATGAAAACCGTAAGTTAACGAATACAGTTTTATCTTAATTAAAATTAGACGTTGAAGTAAAAACAGCGACTGTCACTTTAAATGCAAAAGACTATAAATGGTCAGATGGACAACCATTCACAATCGATGACTATATCTTTGCAATCGAAGCTATCGGTAACAAAGACTACACTGGTTCTCGTTACAACGACCGTTACCAAAACATTGTCGGAATGAAAGACTTCCACGAAGGCAAATCAGATAAGATTTCTGGTGTGGAAAAAGTGGATGATTATACAGTGAAAATTCACTTTGAAAAAATGTTACCTTCTATGCAATTAGCAGGTGGAGCGATTCCAGCATACACAATGCCAAAACATGTCTTCAAAGATATTCCAGTTAAAGATTGGGAACAAAGTGAATATGTACGCGGTACAAAAGTAGTCGGCTTAGGACCGTTCACAATTGAATCAATCGTGCCAGGGGAATCTGTAACCTTAAAAGCAAATGAAAACTTCTATAAAGGTCGTCCTAAAGTAGATAAAATGGTGATGCAAGTAGTTTCCCCAGACTCAATCGTTTCAGAAATGAAAGCTGGAAACTACGATATCGCAAGCATGCCAAGTGCTCAATATGAAGCGTTTAAAGATTTAACAAACGTAACATTCTTAAGCTCATTTGCGCCTTCATATGAATACATTTCATTCAAATTAGGAACATTTGATAAATCACAAGGTAAAAACGTAACGAATCCAAAAGCGAAAATGAGCGATCCTGCTCTTCGTCAAGCAATCGGTTATGCATTAGATATCGATTCAGCTGGTGAAAACTTATATCACGGATTGAACTATGGTACAAACTCTATCATCTTACCATTCTTCAAAGATGTATATAACAAAGAGCAAGAAGGATTTACTTATAACCCAGAGAAAGCGAAACAATTATTAGATGAAGCTGGTTATAAAGATGTTGATGGTGACGGAATCCGTGAAAATAAAGACGGTTCTAAGTTAACGATTAACTTTGCCGCTCGTACTCGTGACGCAGCGAATGAATCATTAATCCAACAATACTTAATTTGGTGGAAAGAAATTGGTTTAGATGTACAACTTTATACAGGTCGTACAATTGAATCGAATAACTTCTACGTTAAAATTCAAGCAGATGATCCAGAAATCGATATGTTCGCTGGTGGTTGGGGAACAGGTTATGATCCAAACCCATCTAACTTATTCGGTGAAACAGCTAAATTTAACTTCTCTCGTTATGTAAATGAAAAAGGTACTGAAATCATGAAGAAAATTTCTTCAACAGAGGCTTTTGACGATGCGAAAAATAAAGAGTTCTACAAAGAATGGCAAGCATATGCTAAAGATGAAGCTTTCATGATTCCAACTTTAGTAGGGGATAGTGTAACTGCTGTAAATAAACGTGTGAAATATTACGACACTTCAATTGCAACAAGTGGTTCTAAATCTCAAGTTTACCAAATCGAATTGACTTCTGAAGATGGAGCAAAATAATAAAATGAAGACAAGTCTAGGAAATTTCCTAGGCTTGTTTTGTTTTTGAAAAAAATTCAAAAATGAGTAAAAAATGATGAAAATTAAAATAAGATTAAAAAACACTTGCAATTTGATAAAAAATCAAGTATTATAATCCCAACATAAATTTATGGATTCGAAATAAGCGCAAAACAAAAGAACGGAGAATGAATATGAACAAGAAAAAAATGATGATTTTGTTTTCTGCAACGACAGCTTTAACCTTAGCTGCTTGTGGCGGAAATAATAGTAGTTCGTCGACAACAAGTACTGAAGCTAGTACAGCCAAAACGAAGTATGCATCAGAAGTCACTCATGAAGGCACGCCGATTAAAGGTGGCACATTAAAATATGCTATCGTATCTTCATCACCGTTTTCTGGGATTTTTGCAGATGAGTTGTCTCAAATCACTACTGATTCAACTATCGGGGGTCTTATAGATGAAAGCATGTTTGAATATGATGAGAACCGTAAATTAACCAATACAGGTCTAGCAAGTATTAAATTTGATGTTGAGAATAAAACAGCAACGGTCACTTTAAATTCAAAAGAGTATAAATGGTCGGATGGCCAACCAGTGACAATCGATGACTATATTTTCGCTTATCAAGCTATCGGAAATAAAGACTATACAGGTGTTCGCTATGACGGTGATTTTAAAAATGTAGTGGGGATGGAAGAATATCACAATGGAAAAGCAGATAGTGTTTCAGGTCTTGAAAAAGTGGATGATTACACTGTGAAAATTCACTTCAAAGAAATGAGCCCTTCAATGCAATTAGCAGGTGGTTCTGTGTGTGCATACATCATGCCAAAACACATCTTTAAAGATATCCCAGAAGCTGAATGGGAAAAAAGTGATTATGTTCGTGGAACAAAATTCGTTGGTTTAGGTCAATTCAAGATTGAATCGATTGTTGCAGGAGAATCTGTGACATTAGTTCCAAATGAACACTACTATAAAGGTGTAGCAAAAGTTGATAAAGTCGTAATGGAAGTTGTATCTCCAGATAACATCGTTTCTGAAATGAAAGCTGGGAACTACGATATTGCTACAATGCCAAACTCACAATACGAAGCGTATAAAGATTTAACAAACGTAACATTCCTAAGCTCACAAGCATCTGCATATGAATATATCGGTTTCCACTTAGGAAAATATGATAAAGAAACTGGTAAAAACGTGACAGATCCAAATGCGAAAATGTCAGATGTAAACTTACGTCAAGCAATGGCATACGCACTCGATATCGATGCGGCAGGTCAAAACTTGTACAACGGATTACAACATTCTTCAAACTCAATCATCATTCCATTCTTCAAAGATGTATATAACAAAGATCAAGAAGGATTCTCATATAACCCAGAAAAGGCAAAACAATTGCTTGATGAAGCAGGTTATAAAGACGTTGATGGTGACGGAATCCGTGAAAACAAAGATGGTTCGAAATTAACCATTAACTTCGCTGCACGTACTCGTGATGAAGCGAATGAATCACTTGTGCAACAATACTTGAACTGGTGGAAAGAAATTGGATTGAATGTTCAATTATATACAGGACGTACAATCGAATTGAATTCATTCTATGATAAAGTTCAAGCGGATGACCCAGAAATCGATGTATTCGCAGCTGGTTGGTCTACTGGTTACGATCCAAACCCATCAGGATTATTTGGTGAAACAGCACAATTCAACTTCGAACGTTATGTAGATGCTGAAGGAACTGCCATCATGAATAAAATTAGTTCAACAGAATCATTTGATTCGGCTAAAAACGTTGAGTTCTATAAAGAATGGCAAAAATATGTTCACGATAAAGCATTCATCTTCCCAACATTAGTCGGAGAAGAACTTACAGCAGTGAACAAACGTGTGAAATACTACGATGTAAACTTAGGTAGCAAGAAATCTGCTTTATATCAAGTAGAATTAACTAGTGAAACTGGTGCTAAATAAGAATGGAAAGGAGACGAGCTTTGAGTTCGTCTCTTTTTGTTTGCGCAAAATCAATAAAACCAATGAAAACGCATTAATGACGGGAATTTGGTGAATTTTGAATTTTAAATTAAAATAACATGAGAAAAGTTAATTTTTTGCTCATAAATAATGGTAATCAAGCTTGATTCATGGTAAACTAAAAATACGCTGTATCTGCGCTCGAATTGTCATACAATTTGCAATCAGAGAGCATGCAACGTATAATAGAAACGTTGTTTTATTATTTTAAATATTGAAATAGTTCACCAAAGAAAATAAGGAGGAATCGGATTTGACAATTGATAAGCCACTATTAGAAATCAATAACTTACACGTTGGTTTCCGTATCAAAGATGATTTTTATGATGCAGTAGATAATGTGTCATTAACATTAGAAAAGAATGAAATTTTGGCCATCGTTGGGGAATCAGGATGTGGGAAATCTACATTAGCGACAACCATCATGGGCTTACACAACAAAAACAATACAAAGATTACAGGGGACATCATTTATAACGATGTGAACTTAGTAAACTTAAACGAAGCGTTATACAACAAGATTCGCGGAAACGACATCGGTATGATTTTCCAAGATCCGTTGGCTTCATTAAACCCATTAATGACAATTGGTGCTCAAATCGACGAAGCTCTTTATTATCATACAGAGTTAAATGAAAAAGAACGTACTGAACGCGTATTAGAATTGTTAGGACAAGTAGGGATTCCAAATCCACAACGTACTTACAAACAATACCCACACGAATTATCAGGTGGGATGCGTCAACGTGTGGTTATCGCGATTGCTTTATCATGTAAACCACCAATCATCATTGCCGATGAACCAACAACTGCCTTAGACGTAACAATCCAAGCGCAAATCTTAGACTTATTAAATGATATCCAAAAAGAAACAGAATCTGGAATCATCTTAATCACTCACGACCTTGGGGTAGTAGCAGAAACTGCTGACCGTGTAGCCGTTATGTATGCTGGACAATTTGTGGAAGTAGCACCTGTTGAAGAGCTATTCACAAATCCACAACATCCTTATACACGTTCATTATTACAATCAATCCCTCAATCGGGTTCTGAAGGTCAAGAATTACACGTGATTAAAGGAACTGTGCCACCATTACCAAAATTACCACGTAAAGGTTGCCGTTTCGCACCACGTATTCCATGGATTTCAGCGGACGCTCACGAAGAGGATCCAACACTTCATGAAGTTGGACCAAACCACTTCGTTCGTTGTACATGTTATAAACATTTCCATTTTGAAGGGGAGGAAGCATAATGAGCGGTTTTGTAACCATTGAAGATTTAAAAGTTCACTATCCGATTCGTAGTGGCTTCTTTAACCGAGTAACGGATCATGTTTATGCGGTAGACGGAGTGTCACTTGAAATTGAAGAAGGGAAAACTTATGGTCTTGTTGGAGAGTCAGGTTCTGGTAAATCCACTATTGGTAAATCCATTATTGGTCTAGAACACGTAACAAGCGGTAAAGTAATTTACGAAGGAGAAGACGTAACAAACAAAGCACGTCGTCGTACTTCAGATTACAACCGTAACGTACAAATGATCTTCCAAGATTCACTATCAAGTTTTAACCCTAAAAAACGTATTTTAGATATCGTGGCTGAGCCATTAAGAAACTTCGAACGTTTATCTCCAGATGAAGAGAGAAAACGCGTGATTGAATTAATGGAAATCATCGGATTATCTGAAGAAGCATTATTAAAATATCCACACCAGTTCTCAGGTGGTCAAAGACAACGTATCGGTGTTGCTCGTGCATTAGCAAGTAACCCTCGTTTAATCATCGCCGACGAACCAGTATCAGCGTTAGACTTATCTGTACAAGCGCAAGTGTTAAACTACATGAAACGTATTCAAGATGAGTTCAACTTAAGCTACTTATTTATTTCCCATGACCTTGGGGTTGTAAAACATATGTGTGATGAGTTATTCATCATGTACCGTGGACGTTTCGTTGAAACAGGGAAAGCGGAAGACATTTACGCAAACCCACAACACATCTATACTAAACGTCTATTGTCTGCGATTCCGGTAATCGATCCAGAAAACCGTGAAGCAAACAAACTTCGTCGTAAAGAAGCTGAGAAATTCTACCAAGAAAATCAAAACTTATACTACGATGAAAACGGTCGTGTGTTTGATTTACAAAAAATCTCAGACTCACACTTTGTTGCATTAAATCCAAAAGGAGGAAAATAATTATGTGGAAAACCATTTTACGTCGTGTGTTATTAATGTTGCCACAAATCTTCATCCTTAGTGTGCTAGCATTCTTAATCGCGAAGATGATGCCAGGGGATCCATTTACAGGTTTAATTACTCCAGAAACGGATCCAAATACAATTGAAGCTTTACGTGTGAAAGCTGGATTCTATGATCCACTTCCTGTTCAATATTGGAACTGGATTTCAAAAGCATTCCGCGGAGACTTCGGTCAAAGTTATACTTACAAATATGAAGTAACAAAATTAATCGGACAGCGTATCGGTAACACAGTGTGGTTATCATTACTAACATTGATTTTAACTTACTTAATTGCATTACCATTAGGGATGATTGCAGGTCGTTTCCAAAACTCTTGGGCTGACAAAGCAATCGTAGTATATACATTCATTACTTACTCAATCCCAGTATTCGTATTCGCCTTAATTCTATTATGGTTATTTGGTTATACATTAGGTTGGTTCCCAACTCGTGGATCTGTAGATTCAGATGTAGTGGGTGGAACACTGGGCTATTATGTAAACAAATTCCATCACATGATTTTACCAGCGTTTACGATGGCGATTCTTTCAACAACTGGTACGATTCAATACTTACGTACTGGGGTTATCGATGCGAAGAGCCAAGACTACGTTCGTACAGCACGTGCAAAAGGGGTTCCTGAAAATGTCGTGTTCAACCGCCACATCTTCCGTAACTCAATCTTGCCAATCGCAGCCTTCTTAGGGTATGAATTCACTGGTTTAATCGGTGGGTCAGTGTTTATTGAAAACATCTTCTCATATCCTGGAATGGGGAACTTATTCGTAACATCAATTCAAGGACGTGACTACTCAGTAATCTTAGCGTTACTATTACTCTTTGGTACAGCGACTCTTCTAGGTACGCTTTTATCAGATATTATCATGAGTATTGTAGACCCACGTGTTCGTGTACAATAATAAAAGGAGGAGTAGCAAATGGAGCAAAATAATGTAAATACAGTTGAAGAAACTGTCGTTGAAGAAAGCACCGTATCTACACCGCCTGCTGGTTTTCAGGTTATTGTACGGGAGTTTTTAAAAGATAAATTAGCGCTTTTCGCGTTAATTTTACTAACGTTGATTTTCTTAATCATTTTTATCGGACCATTCTTTATCGACCAAGAGACTGCTTTGAAAGTAAATATCTTAGGTCGTTATAAAGCCCCAACAAATGCACACTTGTTAGGGACTGACGAAAGTGGTCGTGACGTTTTAGCCCTCTTAATTATCGGGGCTCGTAACTCAGTATTAATCGGTTTCTCAATTACAATCTTGACATGTATCGTTGGTATCTTTGTCGGATTGATTTCTGGTTACTACGGTAAATGGGTGGACACAACTTTAATGCGTATCGTTGACTTTATCATGATCTTACCAACATTGATGATCATCATCGTGTTTGTTACAGTGATTCCAAACTACACAATGTTCCACTTTGTATTAATCATGACGGCCTTCTATTGGGTAGGTTCTGCTCGTTTATTCAGAACACGTACTCTTCAAGAAGCAAGCTTAGACTATGTAAATGCATCTAAGACATTAGGTTCAAGTGACTTTAGAATCATGTTCCGTGAAATCTTGCCAAACTTAAGTTCATTAATTATCGTAAACTTAATCTTACGTTTAGCAGGGAACATCGGTATTGAAACAGGGTTAACTTACTTAGGTTTCGGTTTACCATTTACAACACCATC
>CAUUUT010000026.1:0-9797 GCA_963548485.1 uncultured Streptococcus sp. | reverse complement strand
GTATTGAAACAGGGTTAACTTACTTAGGTTTCGGTTTACCATTTACAACACCATCACTTGGTTCATTAATTTCTGCAGCGAAAAATGCGGACATCATCGAGAACAAATTATGGGTTTGGTTACCAGCCACAATCCTAATCTTTGTGATGATGTTATGTATCAACTATGTTGGTCAAGCATTGCAACGTGCAGCGGATTCTCGCCAACGTTTAGGTTAATCAATAAATTACAAGAGAGATTGAAGGAAACTTCAGTCTCTTTTTTTGTGCGGAAAACCAGATATAGAAAAGAAGCAAAAAATAGTATAATATAGATGGTAATTTAAAAGAGATTTTTGTTAGAGGATGAATCATGAAGAGTAAGGCTATTATCAAAATGTATTTAATACCAACATTGCTTCAGATAACAGTTATCGCTGCATTGGTTGGAATACTGAAGTTAAGAGGATTTGAATTAGGGTACCATTCATTTTTAGGGATACTTTTTATTTCTTTAGCGGGTATATCATCGTCACTTTGGGGAATCGTTTATCAAGTTAAATGTCATTCCAAAAGCCCTTTAAAGATTTTAAAAGATTTTTTTAATATAAAGCAATCCGTAAAAAGTTATATATTAGTACTGATTTTTTTGATGTTGGAGTTTTCTTCAGTAATAATCAATAGAGAATTTAAAATAGAAAGTTTATTTCTACCACTCCTTCTTTTCTTTAAGGCGATTGTATTTGGTGGCATCGAAGAATTAGGATGGAGATATTCATTTCAACCCACTTTAGAGAAAAAGATTCCATATATTGCTTCAACCCTTATTACTTTTGTGTGTTGGGGTGTATGGCACATCTTGTTCTTTTATATTGACGGAAGTTTAGGGGGCATTCAGGTTCTAACTTTTTTACTAGGATTACTAACTAACTGTTTTATTCTGTCAGCATTATTCACCTATTCCAACAGTCTATGGTTATGTGTGATGACACATGCACTGATAAATACATTATCTCAGATGAGTATAAATGATAATGTCCTTCTTGATTATGTAGCAAAAATAATTTGTATCTTCTTTGCGGTTTGTTTATACCACGTATCAGAAAAGAAAAGGACTTTAGATAAGTAATTAAAAATTATTTTACGAAACAGTAAACGGAAGAGGTTTGCTGTTTTTTCTAAATTGAATAGAAATATAAGTGAAAGATAATGAATATCCTAAAAATGGCCAAAACGAAACCGTTCTTAGTATCTAATAGAGAAGAAAAGTGTAGGATTTCGGTGTTTGGTTGTGAAATAGGAGGGAATCTAGTAAAATAGAGGTTACAAATGGCGAAAGGAGTGGCCAGGATGAAGGTTAGTGAATCGTTTGAGACGGTTTTAAAGAATCGTGATTTGAAACTGGATAAGAAGGATTTAGGTGACGGTGGGGTGGCCTATCTTGGTCTGTATTCAGAAGGAGAAGCCGAGTTTCCGTTTAGCGTCGTGTTTGATGATAGCCAGGAGCGTACCGATTACCAGATTACGTATGAAGGTATCGGAAATGGGAAAGAATTAGGATTAGATTTGTTTGAGGTTCTCTTTGCCATTAATCGCTTGAATCAAGAGTTAGTGGCGTATTATTCGCTTTTAATGGATCCAGATGGCGAGCTCTTTATTCGCTATGTCGGTCGTGTGACTCCATTTGAAACTTTCACCTTGTATGAATTACTCGTGATTGGTTCAAAAATTGCCTCAGAAGTACGTAGAACATTATTAGAGTTAAAGGATGAGAACGATATTTAAGAAGTATTCCCATTTGATAAAACCATTCGATATTATCATTGTGCTCGTATTATTGGTTCTATCATTTTTACCAAATGCCATCTTTGCTTATCAACAAGCAACGAGAAAAGAAGAAGCAAAAATCTACGCGATTCTCACAATTGACGGAGAAGAAATCGAGCGCTTTGAACTCAGTGAAAATACACCACATGAAGAGTTCATCTACTTCCCGCATGATGATCAATATAATATTATTGAAGTCGATGGAACACGTATCCGTGACAAGGAAGATAATAGTCCAGACCAAATCGCGGTACAAACAGGTTGGATTTCCCAGCCGGGTCAGACAAGTATTTGCTTGCCGCATGGGCTGATGATTGAGATTATCTCAACCGAGCCTGCTACTAGTGATAATGACACCATTATCCCGTTATAAAACAATGGAAAGTTCGCTATGTGAATAGCGGACTTTTTTATTTTTCGACTGTTGCCAACCCAAGGAGGAGAGCATTTTGCCAGTACCTTTTCAGCTGCGCCAAATTAACTGAAATCACACAGCGCATTTTAATAACATAGCCTATTTCAGAGCTTTTAAAATGAGGAGTTTCTCTCAGTAAGAATTTCTCTTTGAATGAGACGATGAGGAGAATCAAGCGGATTTTATAATGGCAGTAATGGGGAATGACACAAAATGCGAATTAGGAGCCGTAGGAAGTCTTTCCTTACGGCTCCTTTGAGGCTTTTGAGGTGAGAGACGAGAGGCTCGAACCGTTGTCCCATTACAGCTATTATAAAAAAATCCGCAAGGATTCGATGCATCGTCATTATTAAATTCATAAAGAAATTTTTATAGAAGAGAAGCCTACTCATTATTTTATAAAAAACTCACGAAAGAGCGCTGGAATATGGTATTATAGTGGAATAAGGAGGAATGCACTGTGCGAATTATTTCAGGAGAATTTGGCGGAAGACGCTTAAAGGCAGTACCGGGCCAAAATACTCGTCCGACGACTGACAAGATAAAAGAATCGCTCTTCAATATTCTTGGCGGTTATTTTGACGGAGGAGTCATGCTCGACATGTACAGCGGAAGCGGAGCCGTTGCCATCGAGGCTGTCTCTCGTGGGATGGACCGTGCATTTCTATTCGAGAACAATCGCCTCGCACAAAAGACAATTGAACAAAATATTGAGATTACAAAATCACCCGAACAATTTCATTTAAAACGACAAAACGTCAAACAAGGGCTTAAAACCATTGCGAGCGACCCAGCATTTGAACCGTTCGAGTTGGTGTTTATGGACCCACCGTATCGCTTGCAAGAAATTGTAAAGGACATTGAGCAGTTACAAGAATTGAACCTTCTTTCTCCAGACTGCGTGATTGTCTGCGAGGTGGATAAGGAAGTACAACTTCCAGAGAGAATTTTAGACTTTGAGCAATATAAGCGCGTGGAGTACGGGATTACAGCCCTAGTGTTTTTCGACCGTGCAACTAGCGAAGAGGAGGCTTAATATGAGAAAAGCGGTAGTAGCAGGAAGCTTCGATCCGATTACGAATGGGCATTTAGATATTATCGAGCGAAGCAGTGAGCTTTTCGATGAAGTGATTGTGGTTTTATCGCATAATGTTCAGAAAAATTATTTATTTTCTTTAGATGAGCGAAAATCACTCGTTGAGAAGGTGATTGCGCATGTGCCAAATGCTAGAGTGGTGGCAGTGAGCGGAGGGTTAACCGTAGAGGCGGCGGCTCAGTTAGGAGCGAGCGTTCTTGTGCGCGGCGTTCGAAACGCAACCGACTTTGAATATGAAGCAACTCTTGCATCCCATAACCGTGTTCAAAATGGCGATGTCGAAACAGTATTATTACTCAGCAAGGAAGAGTACCGATTTGTAAGTTCTTCAATGATGAAAGAATTGGCTCGCTTTGGAGGAGATGTGACGCCATTTGTTCCAAGTGTAGTAGCCGATGCCTTACAAGAAAAATATAAAGATGCGCCTGAACGCACAATAAAAATGGATGAGGAGATAACAGATGTCAAAGGTTAAGAAGATTATTATTGCAGCCTTAATTTTCGTTGTATTAGCGATTGTTGCGATGATTCCAATCCCGTATGTGATTGAATCGCCAGGGACTGCAGAAGAGGTATCCCAATTTTTAACAATTAGTGGAGCAAAAGATGAGGACCCAGGCTCGCTTCGGGTGCTGACGGTGTATGTCGAGCAGGCGACTGTTTTAACGTACTTTAAGAAGTTCTTGAAGCATCACGAAATGGTTCCGGCTGAAGAAGTTTTTGGAGATTATACGCCAGAAGAATTCGATGCCTTACAAGAATTTAGTATGCGCAATGCACGTTCAAAAGCGGTTCGAGTTGCTTTTGAAGCGGCAGGGAAAACGGTTGAGCGACATGTCAATGGGATTTTCGTCACACGTGTGGATAAAAGCTCTAATTTCAGAGATAAGTTACAAGTCGGGGATATTATCGAAACGATTGATGGTAAGAGCCTAGGGAATACAGATGAGAGCTTTGAAGAATTAAGAGACTATTTATCAGGCCTTGAACCAGGACATACGCTAGTCCTTCAGGTGAAACGTGACGATGCAACACAAACCATCAGCGCGCAGTTGAAAATGGATAGCCGTACTGGTGGTATCCGCCTAGGATTTGCTGGGGAAGTGGATGAAGATGTCACTTCTGACCCATCCGTTGAATTCGACCCTCATGGTGTGAGTGGCCCTTCAGGCGGATTGATGTTCACACTTGAAATTTATAACCAAATTACGAATAGTCATTTGAAAAATGGACATAACATTGCCGGAACAGGGACGATTGAATTAGATGGAACAGTTGGACGTATCGGTGGGATTGATAAGAAATTGGTGGCTGCAATCGAAGCAGGAGCAACGGTTTTCTTAGCACCAGACGATGAAATCACAGACGAAATGCGTGCGCGTTATCCAGATATTAAATCAAACTACGAAGAAGTTAAAGAAGCGGCTGCGAAGTTAGGGACAGATATTAAAATTTACCCTGTGAAGACTTTAGAAGACGCCATTGAAATTCTACAAAATCTATAACCAATGAGTCATTTTTATCATATCTTTAATTGGAGAAATCTTTTTAAGGAGTGAGAGAAATGGCTTTTTTTGATGAGTGGAAAGAAAAATGGGAGTCGTGGAGTTTGACGGTCAAAGGTGCTGTCATTGGTGGCGTGCTTCTTTTATTAGTGGGAGTTGGAGGTTTGTTTTCTAAAAAAGAAGAGGCTGTGGAAGACGTAACAGTGGTAGAGACGACAATGCTGGCGGAAAAAACAGAAGTCAGTACAACTCAGGAAGCGGTTATTTTCGTGGATATTAAAGGAGCGGTGAAAAATCCGGGAGTCTATCAAATGAAGGCTGGAGACCGTGTCAAAGATGCGCTCGATGCCGCAGGAGGATTGACGGGCGAGGCGGATAGCCAGAAGGTGAACTTAGCGCAAAGAGTCGAAGATCAAATGGTAATTGTTGTACCAAAAGTTGGAGAAGAAGCTACGGAAATTCCAGCAGGAGCAACAAGTAAAGAAGCATCCAAAGAAGGAAAAGTGAATATTAATACGGCAACGGTGGAAGAGCTGAAGACATTGAAGGGTGTCGGTGAGAAGAAAGCCGAAGCGATTATTGACTATCGCAAGAAGAACGGTTCGTTCAAGACGAAGGAAGACTTGATGAAAGTCCGCGGTATTGGTAAGAAGCTCTTCGAGTCCTTTCAAGAAAGGATTGTGACGCAATGAGTTACTGGATAGTAATGCTTCTCGTAGCGTCTGGGATTGTTGTATTCGAAGGGGCAGTCGCTTGGTGGATTGTCCCTTTATTCATATTGGTTGTGGCGTGGAAACGAGGGCAAGAGCGTTGGAAAAGAGTGGTCGGTATCGTGCTATGTGTAGCGGTCGGACTGCGGTTGTTTTTGTATGTACGAGAAGTGACGCATCCGCCATTTACATCCGATGATGCGATTTCTGGGCAACTCGTGTTAAATCCGAACCAGTTGAAGGTGAATGGGGATTTAGTAACGGGAACAGCCACACTGGAAGCTGGAACGAAGCGCGAGAAAGTGTTCTTCTATTACGTACTTGAATCAGAATCCGAGCAACAAGCCTTCTTGCAGTTAAGTGAAGTGGTGCGAATTTCAGTTGAAGGAACCATTGAAGAAATCGAGCACGCGCGTAATAAAGGGAATTTTGATGCGAAGAATTATTATCTTAGTCTTGGCGTGCTGCACGCTTTGAAGGTGGAGCGATTGAATGGTGGGACGAAGAGAGTTCCAGGATTTGGGAGCTTTGTGGAGCATCTTCGATATCAGTTTTTACAAGTGGTACGTACTCAAAAAGACAGCCGCATGAAGCAATATACGCTTGCCTTACTCTTAGCTGACCGGACCGGATTTAGCGAAGAAGAGTGGGAGCAATACAAGCAACTAGGCCTCTTACATCTCTTAGCGATTTCGGGATTACATATCTCCTTAATGGTCGCTTGCATCGAACGGCTCTCTTGGCGAAGCGGCATTACTAGAGAGAAAACGCGTGGATTACTGGTGCTGTTTGTAGTGCTCTACGGCTTTGTGATTGGCTGGAGTATGAGCGGTACCCGTGCGATTGGAATGGTGGTGTTTTCTGCCTTATCCAAACTGTTCATTAAAAAACGGGGGAGCACACAGATGGATTGCCTACTATGGATGGCGATAGCATCTATTCTCGTTTGGCCAGGAGTTCTTTTAAATGTAGCCTTTCAACTCAGTTATGGACTAACGGCCATTATTATTTTTCTCTCGAAATGGCAACGCGCCGTCTTGCCGCACATTCGTGCCAATGTGTGGGTGCCGATTGGGATGAGTCTTATCGCAATACCGCTTCTGTGCCAGTATTTCTTTTATTGGAACGCACTGAGTATTCTTTTGACTGCGCTCTTTTCGCTGCTATTTGAGATGCTGCTATTTCCATTGCTTACAGTCTACTTATTTGCGGTACTATTTGGTTTTGTTCCGATAATAGATCTTCTCACAAGCGTTGGAGAAGTGGTTCTCTCTGGAATCACTCATCTCCTCACGTTTTGCCAACAGTTGTCCTTTACAAAATTCACATTGGGGATTTGGGACAAGTGGGAAGTCGTTCTCTTTCTAAGTATTCTCATTTCTGTAGGAATTTTATTCGAGCGACGAAAGATGACGATGATAAAAGGCGTCCTTGGGGGACTAGCCATTTTAGCTCTATTGATGGAAGTACCGTATCACTGGGGGACGGAACTCGTAATGGTGGACGTTGGACAAGGGGACTCCATCCTTCTTTTAGCGCCAGGATGGAATCAGGCGACGCTCATCGATACGGGTGGACTCTCTGATTTTAAGCAGAAAGAGGCGTGGCGGCATCGGAAGAAAAAAGACCAAGGGATGACGACAGTTGTGCCTGCGCTTCAAGCAGAGGGCCTAGCAGAGCTCTCGCAAGTCATGTTGTCTCATGGAGACGAGGACCATGTCGGAAACTTAAAAACCATCGCCAATCATCTTACTATCCGTCAACTCATTATCGGAAAAGGCATGGAAAAAATTCCGCTGATGCAGGAAATGAAGAAGAGGTATCCAAAGATTCAGTGGCGGTTAGTACTGGCAGGAGACGAGTGGAAATGGAATGAGACAACTTGGAATGTACTCTGGCCAAAAGGGGTATCTCATGCGGAAAACGAAGACTCGATACTGGCGCTTGTCACGGTGATGAAGCAGACTATTCTTCTGACGGGAGATGCTTCCGAAAAGGTGGAAGAGGCTGTCGTTGGGGCAAATCCAAACTTACAGTTCTCAATCCTTAAAGCGGGGCATCATGGGAGCAGGACATCGAGTGGCGAGGCGCTTCTTACACTCGTTCAGCCAAGACTCGCGTTTATATCGTGTGGGAAGCACAATCACTATGGGCATCCCAGTCCAGAGACTTTGGCGCGCTTGAAAGGTACTGGCGCTATTATTTTCCGGACGGATCAAGACGGGCAAATTCGGCTTCGGTTTACCCGCGAAAAATTAGAAGTCACAACAAGGCTTACGAAACGGAAAAAAGAATTGAAACAATAGACAAAGACTCGTTTTCAAGATAAACTAAAACAACAGGAGGCGAAGAAATGGAATTTGAGAAACAGCTCAATCGAATTAAAAAAGGGCAAGTCAGTCTGGTTTATCTCGTTCAAGGGAAAGAACCATACTTACAAGAGCTTGCGCGTAAAGTGTTTTTGGACACCATTGTCGCTCCTGAAGATCAAGACTTGAACGTGGGACGATTCAATATGGATGAAGTGTCCGTTCAAACCGCAGTTCAAGATGCGGAATCTGTGCCATTTTTTGGAGACCGCAGATTGGTCATGATTGATAATCCAACATTTTTAACAGGGGAGAAGGAAAAGAAATCCATCGACCATCAGTTAGACCGCCTTCAAGCGTATTTAGAAAATCCGATGGACAGTTCGGTGATGGTTTTCTTTGCGCCGTATGAAAAGTTGGACCAACGTAAGAAAATCGTGAAACAGTTAAAGAAGGTTGCCGTTCTTCTCGATGCGAGCGAACTCTCAGAACGCGATGTGAGACAATACATCAAGGACTATTTACGTTCGCAACAATATGGTATTCAAGAAGAGGCGTTAAATACCTTACTTCTCAAGACACAATACTCGCTGACGACTTGTATGAAAGAACTGGATAAATTAATGGTTGCCGAAATTGGAACGTATTCCATTCGACTTGAAACGGTCGAGGCGTTAGTGGCCAAAACCTTGGAGCAAAGCATCTTTGATTTTGGAGAAGCCATCCTAAACAAAGATAGCAAACGTGCCCTTCAAATTTATCACGATATGTTATTGCAAAAAGAAGACCCAATCAAAATGAACGCGATTCTATTAGGCCAATTCCGCCTATTACTTCAAGTGTCATATTTGCAAAAAGCCGGATACCAAGAACCCGAAATCCAAAAGACACTCGGAGTACACCCGTATCGCGTTAAACTCGCGCTGAACCAATGCCGCCGCTACGGAACACCATTGCTCGAAGCAGCCTTCCAGCAATTAGTCGAAACCGAGTACGCATTGAAAACCAGCGTCGGCATCAAAGAAATGCAATTGGAATGGTTCATCCTCCAATTTTGTGGCCAAAGAACGTTATAGTTAGTCTGTTTGAAACGTCGATATCTTATTAAAGATTTCGGCGTTGAGTAGTATTTAAATAATCATCTAATTTTAATTAAAATTTGAGTTGAATTATTATTATTATGTGGTACAATGTATATACAATTAAGGAGGGGTTAAAATGAGTACAATTTCATTGCGTTTAAATAAAGAAGAAGAGCGCCTTTTTAAAAATTATGCAGACTTTACCGGAGAAGGATTAACGACCCTATTAAAGAAAGCATTAACTGAAAAAATTGAAGAAGAATATGATTTGCAAGCTGTAAAAGAGTACGAAACTGCTAAAGCAAAGGGAGAAGTTATATTAGTTGACCATGAGGAATTCTGGGGAGACTTATAATGAGGTACACACTTTTTTATGATGAACGTCTCAAAAAGAAAATTAAAAAATTAGATAATGGAACAAAAGTAATCTTAAAAAAATGGATTGAGAAAAATTTGATAGACTGTGATGATCCAAGAAGTAAGGGGAAACCTCTGAGGGGTACTTTATCAAAATATTGGAGATATAGAATTGGGAATTATAGATTGATTGTAGAAATCGAAGATGACCAATTAAAAATTATAGCCCTTGAATTTGCGCATAGAAGCAGTGTTTACAAATTTATTAAATAGGAGAAACTCATGGAATTATTAATCGTTATCATCGCTGTCGTTTTAGTAGCGGTAATCGCTCTGATGTTCCGCACAAAACCAAGTGCAGGAGGAGCGGTGGAACAAACACAATCAACACAAGAGAGTACACCAGTAGAAGAAGCATACATCCCAGAAGAATTAGAAGAGTACTTACGCGAATTGAAACGCGATGGCCAACCGATTAAAGCCATTCAAAAATTACGTAACGTAACAGGAATGAGCTT
>CAUUUT010000025.1:0-9979 GCA_963548485.1 uncultured Streptococcus sp. | reverse complement strand
TACGTGAATTTAAATTAACAAGTTCTCCAAGTATGGATATTCTTGTTTCAAGTAATCTTGAACGTTTCGTCTTTGAATTAACAGGCCGCAACTCGCAGGAAACAAATGCTCTGATGACTTCTCTAAAAGAAAACGGAAGCTACTCTGTTCCAAATACAGATACACCTCTCTTCCAACAATTTTATGGAAACCGTGCAAGCCAAGAAGAAACTTCTCAAACGATTCACGATGTATTCAAGAGCGAGCACTACTTATTAGATCCACACACTGCAGTCGCAGATGCTGTGTATACGAAATATAAGAAAGAAACAGGAGATGTAACTCCTACAGTGGTAGTATCGACTGCCAGTCCATACAAATTCCCACAAAGCGTCCTTTCAGCTCTAGATGTGGATACGAATCAATCAGATGCAGAACTCATGGATGCCATTCAACAAGTAAGCGGCATTGCCATTCCAACAGCAGTAACAAGCGTATTGGATGCGCCAATCCGTCATACAAAAGTTCTTTCAATCGAAGGCATGAAACAATCCGTCTTGGATTCATTAAACATTCAATAAAATAAAAAAGACAAGAAATCGTCGTTTCAACGATTTCTTGTCTTCTTTTATTCTTCTGTTAGGAAACCTTGTGCTTTTAGTACATCGAACATTTCTGCACGTTTAGCCCCAAGCGTGTGGTATTTTGTAGACACTTGTTTTGTAAAAGCATCTACACGTCGATTAGCATCACGAAGGTCGTAATATTCTGTTACGGTCGCATCATATTCTTTCAACTCTTCTAATGGATTTTCCAATTCACGGTAGCCATTTTCCATATGAATGACTTCTTTTGGAAGACGTGGTTTTAATTGTGGCTCTTGGGAAGGCCAACCTAGTGCTACCCCGATTGCTGGATAAGTGTATTCAGGTAAGTTTAATAGCTCAACCACTTTTGCTGTATCATTAAATAAACTTCCAAGATAAACCGTCCCCATCCCTAAAGACTCTGCTGCTACAACCACATTTTGCGCTGCAATCACAGCATCTGTCAATCCAGATACGAAACGGTCTGCGCTCCCTTGAACGCCTACTTCTTGTCCTAGGGCTTTTGCAATTTCTGTGTTACGACGTTGGTCCACAACGAATACAAATAAATGCCCATTATTTTCTACATACGGTTGACGACTGATAGCAGCTAACTCTTTCTTTAATGCTGGATCCGTCACACTAATAATCGAATAGGCTTGTAAGTACATACTTGAAGCTGTTCGTTGCGCCACTTCTACTAGTAAATCGACTTCCTCTTTTGTTAAAGGTTTGTCTTCAAACGCACGGATTGAACGGTGATTTAATTGTGTTTTGATCGTTTCATTCATTTTGATTACTCCTTTGTATCAAAAAAAGAGTCGAAAACTTCAACTCTTTTCGTATTTTAAAAATATTGTTTACCTGTTTCCAAAGCTGCTTCTGGCATAATCACTTCGCCGTATTCTTTCAATACTTCCCATGAAATTCTTGAGAACTCTGCGTACTCACGAATAAGAGCCATTTTTGAAGCCACTTCTTCTGGTTGTTCCACTTGATGGAAAACGTGTAAGAAGTAATGTCCGCTGTAACGGTAAAGAACAGATTGGTCAAATTCACCTGATGCTTCTTTTGCCATTGAGACAAAATCTTCGAAGTCTTCAAAGACTACTGTCACATCAATTGGTTTCAATGTAGAAGATTTATCTTCTGTATTTATCACTGGTTTTGGAGAAAGTTTGCCATCTTCATTCTTGTCCTTGCGCTTCTTACCAATACGGTCAGTCAGCGAATGTTGAATCGTATCCACGATATTTCGAACCATGCGTTCATCAGTTGATTCATCCCCCATATCCACAATACGTGTGACATAGAGTTCTAATCCATCAGCGTTTGGCATGATTTGGAAGCTCAAACCGTCTGAATCTTCGAATTGATGTAAGACGCCCATCTCCTCTAAAATACTATGGAAAAAGCCTTCGATTTCGCCTGGATTTCCAAGTAATTCAGGTATTGATGTACCACGGTCGATTAGATCTTGGTTCTCGATACGCAACAAGAATGTATCGTCGTTAATGCGTTCCATTTCCATAATATTCACCCCTTTTTACCTTATCTAATTATTTTAGACCAAACCTGACAAAAATAAAAGAAATACGATTGGAACCCTAATGCAAATTGGGTTGTGCTTAGTGCTTCTTGAAAAACAGCTTGGGATGGGGCAAATTGAACTTGCGTTCAAATATACTAAAAAAGATTACTTCGAATCACTGCGGATTATTTTTATAATCGCTGTTACGGGGCACCGGTGCAAGCCTGTAGTCTTGCACCTTCGAAGCTTCAAAGGCGGAGTACAGGACAAGTCCCTACTCCGCCTAATTTACATTCGATGCGATTTCCCGTTACTGCGATTATAAAATCCGCAAGATTCTTCGTAATCTTTTAAATTAATTTTGTTCAATTTGCCCCTCCAAGCTATTTTAACGGTGCCAGAACCTTTGTATTTCCTTCTTATTTTTGAAGGGTGAATAGGATGGAAGTGGGCGCGAAACGACGAGGCTTCTTCTCTTTTTATAAAAAAGGCTTAAGCTTTGCGGAGGGTGAGGCCGAATTGTCTTGTTCGTATTTGTTGGATGCTAAAGGCTAATGCTAAATACAAGATTCCAAACAAGAGGACCATGCCCAGATTCATAGCGTAACTTGAAAATTCTAGTGACGAATTTTCTGCTGCGGTGATGACATAATACACTGGGAAGAATTTCGCAATGCTAATGGCTAATGGATTCAGTAACTCTAACGGAACGAAAATCCCTGAGATAAAGGATACACCCATCCCCACTACCGTACTTGCTGCAGAATACCCATACGTGTTATCCCCGATAATGACCGAGCATAGGAATGCCAGTGCATAGGCTGTAAGTGCCGATGCGAAAGTGAGCATTAATGCTTTTGGAGCGCCCGCACTCACATAAAAGCTTGGTGCCACAATGGCTACGAATAGTAAGTTGATTCCAACGATAACCCCAACAACTGTTAATCCCCCAAGGAATTTTTCAATCATCACTTGGTTTACACTCTTCATACCAATAACAATTCGTTTAGCAACTTCGTCAGTTTCAAGCATTGAAAAAATTAAACCCAGTAAGAAGATAAAGACTGAGATGTAAACGAACGGCGTGTACGCAAAGTAGATTTCACCAAATTTTGCATAGTAATCGTCCCCTTTAAGCGTGTTGTCTTTTGAAATGACACTTACAGTTGCTTCTTCGCTTAAAATCTTATTCATATTCTCAACGCTGAAGTTTCCTTGATTTTTCAATACAACTGCATAGCGAATATACGAATTGACGTACTCACGTAGAATATTTCCATTCAGTGAATTTCCAATTTCCATAGTGACGGCAGATTCCCCTTGATTGATTCTTGCCTCAACGTCTGATGGAATCCAAAGCGCACCATCTACATCATTTGCATATACCGCTTCCTTCATGCTGTTATCGTTAATGGTTGTGAGCGTCACTTTATGATCTTTTTGAAGAGAGTCAATGAGCGCATTCATAATGTCGCTACTACCATCTGATTCATCTTTAATTAAGACTTTATATTGTGTATCTTTAAACCCTGTGACTTCATTGTTTCCTAGTACTGAAGAAAGGCCCATCCCCATAAAGATGACTAGGAAAATAATCGCATATGATTTTAATCGATAAGCCAGTTTTAGAAAATATTTATAGACTATCATAACGTGTTCTCCTTAATCTCCATAGTGCACATCCTAGAAGTGCTAGTGTGTATGCGCCAAGTAATAAGTAGGTTCTACCCATCTGGGCGCTACCTACGAGGCGATTTAATTGATAAAATCCTGTAACCATTAACGCAACTGGATTAAATTGGTTAAATCCTGGCATGAAGGTATTGGCAAATCCTTTCATGGCCGTACCCATCATCCCAGCGAGTGCTGAAAGGACGAGGTTTGTGATTAATGAGAAGATAACTCTTCCCTGCATTGTAAGTTTTTGATTGGTTCCGATGAGAAGCCCTGCTGCAATTCCAAATACATTTCCCATCGATATAAGAAGAAGACTTCCTGCCCAATCTGCAAATAGATTAATTTTCAATACTTGCGTCGTATAAATCAGCATGATTGCATTTGATGCGAGATTGAGCAATAAGCCAATCATAAAGCAGTTCGCAATTAACTTGCCTTTACTAAATGGGCTACCCATAATACGGCGTCCAATCGGAGATAAATTTCCGTTTAAGTAAGCTGCACAAACGACACCACTAAACATTGAGTACATCGTGAAGCTAGCAATCGCGCTGTAAAATAACATCGTCCCTTGACTAACGTCCGTAGTCTCCTGCGTCACCCAGCTCTTGTTAAAATCGATTGACGCTGCGCCTTGTCCAAGGCTTTGAACTTGTTTGATTTGTGTCGCTACATTTTTCAACACACTTTGTGGAATCCCCATCGATTGGCTCACCACCACATCTAAGTTCTTTTCAAGAAATCCGTCTGCTTTATCATCTGTAACGAGAGCTTTCCCTGCTTCCTCTGACTCCACATCGATAATCTCGAAGTAATCTCCGGCTTGTTCAAACACATGGTGATAGGGATTGTCGGCCGTCATAGCTACGCGAACTGTTCCCATATCTTGTTCCATGATTCCCGAAAAGGATACGAAATAGAGTGAAATCAAGATAATCGGATAAAGTAACACCCAAAACGAGAATGAAAAATCTTTTAAGGCGTCCTTTGATAAATACGTAAATAGCTTTAAGAATGTCTTCATGAATCTCGAAGTCCTTTCCCTGTGTATGCAAGGAACACATCATCTAAGCTTGGCTGTTCACTATATAAACGAACATAGCTTAAGTTCAATTCTTCAAGGGCGTTTGCCACGTGAAGTAAGTGATTCGTTCCTTGTTCGAAGTTGAATTTCAAATGATCTTTATGATGTTCTAATACAAGAACGTGTGGAATTTGTTTTAAGCGTGCTACTTGTTCTTCTGTTGGAACCGTCGAAAGTTCTACTTGAATAATTTCAGAAGTCGCGATGGATTTCTTCAATTCTTGCGAAGTTCCTGAGACAATGCTCTTCCCATTATCCATAATCACGATACGGTCACTTAATCCGTCCACTTCGTCTAAGTAGTGTGTTGTATAAATAATCGTGCTTCCTTGTTCGTTCAGCTTTTGAATTCCTTCTAGAATAAATGAACGACTTTGTGTGTCTACCGCAACAGTTGGTTCATCGAAGAAGATTAAACTTGGCTTATGCACGATTCCGCAAGCGATATTCAAGCGGCGTTTCAATCCTCCACTCAATTTCTTTGGCACAAACTTGCGGAACTCTTGTAGTTCTACAAACTCGATGGCCTCTTGTACATATTGTTTTCGTTGTTTTGCATCTGAAATATACAATCCGCAGAAGAAATCAATATTTTCTTCTACTGTTAAATTTTCTAAATACGCTAATTCCTGTGGAACAATCCCAATTTCACGACGTACTTTACTGGATAATGGGAACTTACTCTCTCCTAGAACGGTAATCTCCCCGCTATCAAATGTTAAAAATCCTAGCATACTATTAATTGCCGTTGTCTTACCACAGCCGTTTGGTCCAAGAAGGGCTAAAAGCTCTCCTTTACGAATTTCAATATCAAAATGATTTAATGCCATTAGGTCTTTGTATCGTTTCACTAAACTCTTTACTTGGATACTATTTTCCATGTCCTCACCTCATTAATTGTTTTACACTCTTAGTATATCGACCACCCTTGTCACAAACTAGTGTCAAATGTCGTTAGTTTCATATGACATTTGTCATAAATCGCTAGAAATTTATCCTTATTTCGGCTACACTGAAAGAAAGAGACTTGGAGGTGAGAAGTGTGCGGACATTTATAGAGAAGTTGATGTTTTTTATTTTGATTAGTATGTATTTAACAGGGCAACAAACGGAAGTCTTTACGATATTTTTAGGCTTGTGTATTTTTATTCTTTCTCTATCGATAGAAGTTTTTGACAACCGTTGGATACGACGCGTTTCGCTAGTAATATCGGGCG
Organism: uncultured Streptococcus sp.; assembly: GCA_963548485.1. Taxonomy (GTDB): domain Bacteria; phylum Bacillota; class Bacilli; order Lactobacillales; family Aerococcaceae; genus Granulicatella. Next base: position 3,904 of record CAUUUT010000025.1, on the reverse strand, counting down.
CTTTATGCATCTTCTATCCTGAAACGGGACTCTATCTTTCTATTTTCATCATGCATGCTACTCAATTATTTGGGCTACCTGGTTCGTTTGCCGGCATCCTCCTTTTACTACGACCAGATTTATTTACTCTCCTATTATCGGTCATTGGAGCTTATCTGATTTTGCGTAGTCGAACTGACAAAGAATTCCGTACGAAGAATTATCAAATTCAAGATACCTTAGAGCATGAACGACTTCGCTTATTACAAAGGCAACAATTTAGCCAAGAGGAAACCTTAAAGCAAATGGAAGTCGCAACGCTGAAGGAACGGAACCGCATTTCTCACGCCTTGCATGACCAAATCGGACATACGCTCAGTGCTTCGATTATGCAACTAGAAGCCTTACAGATTATCACCAATGAACCTATTGTTGAGAAGAAGTTAGAACAAGTTTCTGGCATCCTTCAAAATGGGATGGACGAAATCCGTTCGACGATTCATCAGCTGTACGATGACTCTTTCCTACTTTCTCAAAAGATGGACGAGATTCTTCACCCGCTTGAGGAAAAGGCACAAGTCAATTATCAAAATACGATTTTGGATGAAATTCCAATCGGATTGAAATACGATATTCTGACCATTTGTAAGGAAATGGCAACGAATTTTATGAAGTATTCAAACGGAAATCAAATTCAATTATTTTTACTAGAACAAAACAACTACTACACAATTCAATATAAAGATAACGGAAACCAAACGAGTAACGACACCCCAGGAATGGGCCTCACGATGATGAAAGAACTGGTGGAGAAACATAAAGGGGTTATGACATTACAAACAGCAAACGGATACGATATCTTTATCCGCATCCCAAAACAGGAGGTCAAACATGATTAAAACGATTCTAGTCGATGACGACTTTCTAGTGCTTCAAGCGCTCGAGACAATTCTGTCCGTTCAAGACCATATCGAGGTGGTTGGGACAGGTAGTGATGGACAGGATGCTATCGAATTATATATTACTCACAAACCTGACTTAGTCTTGATGGACATTCGAATGGAGCCTACTACCGGAATCGATGCAGCAGAAACGATTTTAAAAGACTTTCCTGATGCAAAGATTTTATTCCTGACGACCTTCCAAGATGACGAGTACATCACAAAGGCCCTCTCTCTTGGCTGCAAGGGCTACTTATTAAAACAACATATTAAAGGAATTCTTCCAGCAATCGATGCTGTGATGAATGGACAAATCGTCTATGACTCAACAATCGAAATGCCAGTGAAGAAAACCTTCGAAAAGAAATCGAGCGCTCATTTAAGCGAGCGGGAAAACGAACTACTCTATCTTGTCGCAGAAGGCTTCAATAATAAAGAAATCGCCGAGAAAATGTATCTCAGCGAAGGAACGGTAAGAAACTACTTATCAGCCTTACTCGAAAAGTTAGAGTTACGAGATCGTACACAACTAGCAGTTTATTACTATAAAGAACTATAGAAAAATAAGAACCTCGCATGAGGTTCTTATTTTTTTGCAAGTGATTCGCTTGTGAGTATTAATTTCCAATTTTTTCCAAAAAGAATAAATTTTGTGCACAAAAAAAGCCCTGAATCATCAGAGCTTTTGATCTTTAAAAGTTAACTAAGCGTTGTGCCATATCTAATTCGTAAGCACGAACTTCACGTGGTAAGAAGCGACGAATTTCGTCTTCGTTGTACCCTACTTGGAATCTCTTTTCGTCCAACATAATTGGGCGGCGTAGTAATCCTGGGTTGTTTTGGATTAATGAGAATAATTGATTTAATGGAACTTCATCTAAGTCAATCTTCAATTCTTGGAATGCTTTTGAACGAGTTGAGATAATCTCTTCTGTTCCGTCTTCTGTCATTCGAAGGATATTTTTGATTTCGTCAATTGTCAATGGTTCTGAAAAAATGTTTCTCTCTGTGTACGCGATGTTATGTTCTTCTAACCATGCACGAGCTTTACGGCAAGATGTACAGCTAGGTGATGTATATAATGTAACCATACGTCGATGTCCTCCTCTTCTAATGTCTTCGGTCTGATCTACGTGTATTATTATATATGATATATAAAAAAAAATCTATATGATTTTTTGATATTTTTTAGTTTTTCACAAACTTTTTTCACTTTTGATGAAATTTTTATTGTTTCATAATATTTTCATTCGCTTTCATTTCGTATTTGTTTCCGCAACTGAAAATTTCTGGATTCACAAATGGTGAAAATGACTGTAACTATTTTTTCATGAAAATCATTTTAAAATAAGGTATAATAAAACTAACAAGTTTAAGGAGCACTTATATGTCTAAAAAAAGAATTTTCTCAGGCGTTCAGCCTTCAGCCATCCCAACTATTGGGAACTATATCGGAGCGATGAAAAACTTCGTTGCCTTACAAGATGAGTACGATTGTACTTACTGTATCGTAAACCAACATGCAATTACCGTTCCGCAAGATCCAAAAAAATTAAAAGAACAAACACGTTCACTTGCAGCACTTTACCTTGCGATTGGTCTTGATCCTGAAAAATCAACGATCTTTGTGCAATCAGAAGTACCTGCTCACGCTCAAGCCGCATGGATTGTTCAATGTAATGTCGGCGTTGGTGAATTAGAACGTATGACACAATATAAAGATAAATCTCAAAAACAACAATCTGTTTCTGCTGGTTTATTAACATACCCTCCTCTAATGGTAGCCGATATCGTTTTATATAACGCTGAAGTGGTTCCTGTTGGAGAAGACCAAAAACAACATATGGAATTAACACGTGACTTCGTTGAACGCTTCAACAGTCGCTACGGAAATGGCAACCAACTACTTGTAATGCCAGAACCATTTATTCCAAAAGCTGGCGCGCGTGTCATGAGCTTACAAACGCCAACGAAGAAAATGAGTAAATCAGATGCCAATGTAAAAGAATACATCAGCATGCTGGACGAGCCTTCTGTAATTCGTAAGAAAATCAAGAGCGCTGTGACAGATTCAAGCGGTGTGATTGAATTCGACCCAGCTGAAAAACCTGGCGTATCTAACCTATTAACAATCTTCTCTGCTTTCTCTGGAGAAAGTATTGAGTCCCTCGTGAATCGTTTCAAAGGTGTTGGTTATGGTCAATTCAAAGAAGAATTAGCAGATTCGATTATCGCAGTGATGGAACCAATCCAAGAACGTTATTATGAGTTACTAAAATCTGACAAGCTAGATGAGATTCTTGATGAGGGTGCGAAGAAAGCGAATGCTGTAGCGAATAAGACACTTCGCAAGATGGAGAAAGCGGTAGGCTTAGTGAGATAAACCAAGAAAGGTTATCTGCTTACTTTCTAAAATAAAATCAAAAGAGTCCTCTCGGACATTATTATAATGACTTAAAAGGCTACACCGGGTTGAGCCACGGTCTCAACCCTACCGAGCTTCAAACAGATTCTAGAAGAATTTTCTTCAAGAATCTGTAATTCACATCGGTTGTGACCGCCATTAATGTCATTATAAAGTCCGAGGGACTCTTTTTTCTTTATTTATAAGTAAACTTTTCTTAGTTTATCTCCCACCACAAAAAGGGAAAGGCTATTGCCACACTAACTCCACCTAATTCACATTCAATGTGATTCCCCACTATTCTTTCAATAAACTGATGTTTTTTTGATAATCAACAAGCTTTGCCATTCAGTGAATCACTCAAAATAGTTTATCTCACATCGCTGAATGGTAAAGGCTAAATAATTAGTTTCCAATTTAATGAGCACAGCAAACTCAAACTTTATATAGTCCGAGGGACTCTTTTTTCTTTATGTATAAACAAACTTTTCTTAGTTTATCTCAAACCGCAAAAAGAGAAACGGGCGACAAAATAAAAAACGCTAGGGTAATCCTAGCATTTTCTATCGTTTGCTATTCT
>CAUUUT010000024.1:0-10570 GCA_963548485.1 uncultured Streptococcus sp. | reverse complement strand
TATCTTGGTTTGGCGTTTCGTAACTAGCAGTTACCAAACTAAAGTCACCAAGTAAAGGATGATCCATCTCTGAGCCAAGCCTAATTTGAATATCTTGATGATCGTTTGTTACGAGTTGATGTAACTTGTTTTGATCATCCATCAATTGATAAATTCCTTTAAGCTGATCGACATTCGCATGATGGTCAAAGTAATTGAGTAAATACCTTCTTCCAGCCACATGCATTCGATCTTGTTCAAATTGGTTCATCATCTCTTGAATCACTTTGACAATTTGAATTTGAGAATTCATATAACGAGTCATAAGAATTGGTAAATCAGTTTTCAATCGTTTGGCAACGACATCTAACGGTAAACCAATCAATTCATCATTGATGATGCGAACCACCTTATCTAAATCACTATCATCGATCGTTCCTGGAACTGTATAGACTTTATTTTCGACTAAACCATTACTGATGACTACGATTGCCATCACTTGATTTGGGTTCAATCGAACCAGTCTAAAACCAGATAACGTTGCGCTTTTCACTTCAGGTCCAAAAGAAATTGCTGTGTAATTCGTTAATGTGGCTAATATGTCAGCAGATAAACGAAATACATCTTGAATTTCTAATGTTGACTGTTGAAAAACTTCTCGAATTTGATTTCGAACGCTTAAAGAAACTTGATGCTTTTGTCCGGGTAAGATGTAATCAATATAGTAACGATACCCTTTATTCGAAGGGATTCGTCCAGAAGAAGTATGGTTTTTTTCAAGATAGCCCATTTCTTCTAATTTCATCATCTCATTACGAATCGTTGCAGAACTAAATGGTAATTCAGCAACTTCCATTAATTTTTTAGACCCGACCGGCTCCAAAGTTTCCGTATATAATTGTATGATTAATTGTAAGATTAGCAATTGTCTATTGGTTAACATCATAGTCACCTCTCTTTAGCACTTGACTAAGACGAGTGCTAACCACATTTATAATTTATCACATTGGTCAAATTAAGTCAATACAAAAACCCTCAGACTTAAGACTGATTTTCAGTTTAATATTTTCTAGTTCCGCAGATGTATAATGCTTATAACATCAATGATTCTAGCACCTTATGTAATTTGTAATTAAGATTCTTCCGAAAATTTTTGTCCATATGAACGTCAAACATCAAACAAAAAAAAGACGTTATAATTTCCTTTGAAAGGAAAAAACAATATTTTCACATTTCTTTGCAAATTTTCATCATTTCCATTATAATTTCATAAATAAAACAATATAAAAGGAAAGGATTAATTATGAAATCATTCAAAAAATTAGTAGCCTTAATTTCTCTAGCGTTTTTAACAGCAATTTTCGCTTCTAATTTCACTACCGCATATGCAGATGGTACGACTCAAATTAATATCACGAATATTGATGTCGAGTCACTTTCTAATTCTGAAAAAGAATTAATCATTTTTGGGAAACCTTTGGGAGAAGTTAACTCTACTACTTCTGTAAAATTAATTTACAAAAAAGTGGTATGTCCAGTTGATAAACCTTCTCTTCCAAACACTGGGACATCAACAGGTTTAGTGACACTTGGTGCTGGGATTCTTGTCTTAGGCGCAGCCTATGCTCTATTAAAATCAAATAAAGCTAAAAAGTTAGTTACCGTTTTATTTGTAATTGGAGCTGGCAGCATCCTTGTTGGATCTGTAGACGCTTCGCAAGTAATCTTAACCGGTGAAACTAAAATAGTTTCCATTTCACAATTAGAAGAAATTACTGTAGATGAAATTGATTGTTTTGAATATGTTGGATATATCATTGTAAAAAGTGATGAAACAACAACAGTCACTACTGAAAGTGAAACAACTAAAGTAACAACAACTGAAACACCTAAAACAGAGACACCTACTACTGAAGGTCCAACAACTGGTGAAACAACCACTGAGGAAACTACAGAAGAAACAACTGAGGAACAACAAACAGAATCAGAAGAAGAAGTAACTGTAAGACCAGGAACTCCTTCTGCAGCATAAAAATTTAATTCAAAAAGAGGTAGATATTAAATCTACCTCTTTTAATTTACTTCATTCTTATAAATGGTCTCATAAAACGGAAATAATTCCTTCAATGCGTCCGAAAGTTCTTCTTCAATTCTATCTTTGGTACTTTCAAGAAATACTGGCCTTCTTAAAATGACTTTACGAAATTCGCCCTCTTTAAAAGCTCTTGTTAATTTATCTCTATTAGATTCGTTGCCTTCATAAGCAATTGCATTCTTTTGAAAATCAGATGCTACATATAGAATATTACTATTAGGTTCACACTCTAATACTTTATTTTGCAAACGCACAGAGTTGTCATTCTTTTTACGTTCGATAAAACTCAATTCTACATATACGCCCAATTTATTTTCTTGAATAAATAAACGTAATGCAAAAGATGGATTTCCTTCATCTTTCCCCTCTTCGATAAAATATCTCCAAAAGCCTGGTCTTAATACTTGAGCTTGATTCATCCATTGACTAACCGGGCCCATGCCAAATGTATGGAAGTTTTTATAAAACACTTCCGTTAACTTTGTAAATTCCTGTCTGGCATCTTGCCCTGCTTTCTTCAACTGTATCATCTCTTCTGCTACTTCCGGGAATTTTACAGGATTTTTGTATTTGACTTTTTCATAACGAAAAAACTGTCTCATTTTTTCGATTGTAATCATATTTTTCTCTCCTAAATTTGACTCTTTAAACGATCAATCATATAGACACCCACATCAATAATTGGAATATTTGAGAGCTGTTCTAATTCCCTCTTTACATATGGAAAATGTGTACACCCTAATACGACAGCTTCAATTTCTGTACTCTCAAAATAATGGAAAAGACTTTGAAAATCGAATTGCTTAATAATCTCCTCTTGGGGTTTGCCAGTTTCAATCGCCTTAACAAGTTCTAACATCGTCACACCAAACACCTTAAGATTAGGATTGGCAATATATAGATTGTTTTCTACCCCAGTTAACCCATGAGAATTAGCTGCCATTACGGCTAAATAATCATGTTCTACTCCAAGAGTTCGATACATTTGCATCGGAGTAATCATAGGGAGTTTATATTCCTCTTCTAGTTTGTCAAAATTTACAACTGAACTGAGTGAATTACAATAAACAAAAACAGCATCGATGTCATTTTTCATCCCATCAATCACACTTCTAATATACTGTTCTCTTTCTTCTTCCTCTAACGATTGAAAAGTTGTTTGTTCGATTGGATTATTAGAAATAGGAACAGAAATTGTTTGAGTGAATCCATTTTCCTTTAATAAATCGACACCTAACTTCGTATCCATTGGTGTTCCTGCCATTACAGCAATCCGCATTTGCATTACTCCTTTATAAAAAAACAAGGATGAACACTTGGCTCACCCTTATTTCAATTCATCATTATTTAGTTGCACGACGTACGTATGTACCTTCTGCAGTGTTAACTTCTAAGTATTCTCCTGCTTCGATGAAGTCTGGAACGTTAACTACTAAACCTGTTTCCATTGTAGCTGGTTTACCAGAACCTGTAACTGTAGCACCTTTGATTGATGGTTGAGTTTCAGTAACTTGTAATACAACTGTTGATGGTAATGAAACCCCGATTACTTCTGAACCGTAGAATTGGATTTTAACTTCCATGTTTTCTAGGATGTATTTTAATTCTTGTTCAATTGTTTCTTCAGGAATTTCGTATTGTTCGTATGTTTCTAAGTCCATGAATACTCCAACGCCATCTTGGCTGTATAAGTATTGAACATCTTTTGTATCGATGTGTGCACGTTCTACTTTTTCATCAGGACGCATTGTTGTATCTACTGTTGAACCGTTACGAACGTCACGGATTTTCATACGCATTACAGTGTTCCCTTTACCTGGTTTGTGGTGGCTGATTTCCAACACTTTAATTAATTTTCCATCAAGAATGAATGTCATTCCAGCTTTTAAATCACTTACGTTAATCATTTTCTGACTCCTTTAGTTAAAATTTTACTTTCTATTTATACCACATTTTCTTAAAAAATGCACTCTTTTCAGTAATTTTTTAATCTATAAGATTCCAACACGTTTAAAAATCAAATCTACATTCTTAATATGATAGTGATAATCAAACGCATCATCTAAATCTTCTTTACTTAGAGTAGCCGTAATTTCAGGTTGCTCCTCTAAAACAGAACGGAATGGTAATTTTTCATCCCAAGCTTTAGCTGTACATGGTTGTACTAAGTCATAAGCTTTTTCACGACTCATTCCTTTATCGATGAGTTTCAATAATACTCTTTGACTGTAAATTAAGCCAAAAGTCGCATCCATATTGCGTAACATATTTTCTGGGAACACTGTCAAGTTCTTAACGATATTCCCGAAACGACGAAGCATATAGTTTAGTAAAATCGTGCTATCTGGAATAATAATACGTTCTGCTGACGAATGGGAAATATCACGTTCATGCCATAAATTCACGTTCTCGTAAGCTGTCACCATATGTCCTCTGATTACACGAGCAAGACCTGCCATATTTTCAGAACCGATTGGATTTCGTTTATGTGGCATTGCTGAAGAACCTTTTTGCCCTTTTGCAAAGAACTCTTCTACTTCACGCGTTTCAGATTTTTGAAGCCCACGAATTTCTGTTGCAAATTTTTCGATACTTGTCGCAATTAAAGCGATTGTAGAAAGGTAATCCGCATGTAAGTCACGAGATAAAATCTGTGTAGAGATTTCTTGAGGACGAATCCCTAATTTTCGACATACATATGCTTCCACTTCAGGAGAAATATTGGCAAAAGTTCCAACTGCTCCACTGATTTTACCAGCTTCAACCCCTTGGGCCGCTCGTTCAAAGCGTTCAATATTCCGTTTCATTTCTGAATACCATAACGCTAATTTCAAACCAAACGTGGTAGGTTCAGCATGAACTCCATGCGTTCTACCCATACATACCGTATCTTTATAAGCTAAGGCTTTTTCTTTAATGATTTCTAGGAAATCTGCTAAATCTTTACGTAAAATATCGTTGGCTTGTTTCAACTGATAACCATAAGCTGTATCCACCACATCAGTACTTGTTAATCCGTAGTGAACCCATTTCTTTTCTTCTCCAAGACTTTCAGAAACACATCTTGTAAATGCAACAACATCATGTCTTGTTTCTTCTTCGATTTCTAAAATACGTTCTACCGTAAATTTTGCGTTTTTACGAATCTTTTCTACATCTTCTTTTGGGATTTCTCCTAATTCGGCCCAAGCTTCATCTGCTAAAATTTCGACTTCTAGCCAACAATTATAACGATTTTCATCAGACCAAATTTTTGCCATTTCTGGACGTGTGTAACGTGTAATCATGATTTCCTCCTAATACAACTCCATTGTAACATGTGATATACCAACAATATCGTAAGGTTCAGAAACTACTTCAAAACCAAGCGACTCATAAAACTTTAGTAAGTGAGCTTGTGCATGGACTTCAATAATCTTATCAACATACCACTCTTTACAAACTTCCCTCGCTCGTTCTAACAGTGCTCTGCCTTTTCCAGTTCCACGATATCGATGATCAATTAGAACTCTTCCGATACTCACCTTATCAATTCCTGGAATGATTCGTAAATACGAAATCACTTCATGCGATTCATTCGTCTCAAATAGATGCCAGGAAACTGTATCGGTATCATCGATTTCTTGATAATTCAACTTTTGACCCACAATAAAGGTTTCAATTCTAGCTTTATAAATGGCTACAACCTCTTCTTTTGTTAATTCATGGTAATTCTTTAAATACCACATAGAGAATCAACCTCTCTTCGCTTTGAAATAATTTCTTGTATTTTCCTCATCTTGTTTCAATTGGTCAATCAAAGCTTCAATACCATCAAATTTCAATTCTGGTCTTAAATACTTCAACCATTTCACACGAACTGGTAAGTGATAAATATCTTTGTCAAAATCGAGTAAGTTTACTTCTATCGTTACTTTATGGACATCATCAAAAGTTGGATTAATGCCAATCGATGCCATCCCTGGAATCCATTGATCTTCTACTAGCATTTCAACGATATAAACACCATTTTTTAAAAGGAATGTATCATTTGACACTTCAATATTCGCAGTTGGGAACCCAAGCATTTTACTGCCTCGTCCAAAGCCATGAACAACGACTCCATCCATCATGTAGTCATATCCTAACAATTTATTTGCTTCTTCAATACGCCCTTCTTGCAATAAATCTCTCACTGCTGTTGAACTAATCTTCCCACTAACGATCTTTTGTTCAGAGATGGTAATAATCTCAAAACGATTCGAAGCATACTTTGGTAATAATTCCATGTTTGCAATGTCTCTTTTACCATACGTATAATCAAAACCAGCTACAATGACTTTCGCATTTAATCCAACAATATATTGATCGACAAATTCTTGCGGAGTGAGAGCTCCAAATTCCTTTGTAAAATCAACTAAATAGAAAATATCAACACCTAGTTCTTCTAATAATTCCTTCTTACGTTTTAGTGGTGAGACATATTGAATGCTCGCAGGATCCACATTTTGAAAAATAACAGATGGATGCTGATTAAAAGACATCACTGCCACTTTATAGCCACGTTCCTGTCCGACTCTTTTGGCAGTAGTAATCACTTCTTTATGCCCTAAGTGGATTCCGTCAAAGAAACCTAAAGCAAGGACAATCGGTTCTTGAAGTAAACACTCTTTTTTATAAGGGTGAGTTAACTCTATTGTTTGCATTCTTCTCTCCTTTCTAAAACATTTTAATTGGTTTTAATAAGCCTTTTTTAATCGGATGAGGACCATAAACTGTGAGGAGTTGCCCTTCATAATAACAAGCTGTCGGTGCTACAATTTGTGGAAATTCAGATTGTAATAATATCGCACCATTTTTAAAACGAATGAATTCATCCTGGGTCAAATCCATTCGTGGATAGTCTTTAAAAACTAAATCAACTGGTTTTAAAACTTCTTGAGCTCTATCATTTTGAGCAAGTTCATTTAGCTCTTCTAATGTAATGCAGTCATCTGTATGAAAAGGCCCGCTTTTAACACGAGTTAATAGTGACATATGCGCTTCAACCCCCAGCGCTTTTCCTAAATCAACAGAAAGCGCTCGAACATAAGTCCCTTTACTACAACTCACTTCAAACTTCCATGATTGCGTCTTCGATTCCTCATTATAAACAGGTTCTGAAATGCGTCTGAAGTCATAAATCGTTGCTTTTCTGACTGGACGTTCTACCTCTTCTCCAGCTCTTGCATATTCGTAAAGACGCTTTCCGTTCACTTTAACTGCAGAATACATCGGTGGAATCTGAGTGATTTCTCTAATGAAACTTTGCATTTTTTCATCAATCTCTTGAATAGAGAAAGGATTTTCAATTGGCGATGAAGCAACAATTTCTCCATGTGCATCTTCGGTCTCGGTTGAAAATCCTAATGTAATTTCACCTTGATAAACTTTATTGGCTTCGTGAAGATTCTCAACAACTTTAGTCGCTTTTCCAATACAAATTGGTAATACTCCATCTACTTCAGGATCGAGCGTTCCAGAATGGCCAACTTTTTTTGTTTTTAATAATTTTCTGACCTTATAGACACAGTCAAATGACGTCATGCCTTTTTCTTTCCATAATGGAAGAATTCCATCCATCACTTTCATCCTTTCAAGCTTACATTTGCTAACCTATTGTATCATAATTCAGCCTTTTCCACATAGATTATGAATATAGCTTTTTATGCGAAAAATATGGTATTATAGATAGGTAAACTTATTTGATAGGAGTGACTTTAATGTCTAGAGTATATATTGTAACGGACTCAACAGCAGATTTAACTGAAGAAGAAGTAAAACAATTTGAAATCTCTATCGTTCCAATGAATATCTCAATCAATGATGAAAATTATATCGATGGCGTAACAATTACTAAAGAAGAATTTAAAGAAAAAATGATTGCAAGTGCTGAGCTCCCAAAAACAGCTCAACCTTCTATTGGACGTTTTGTAGAAGTATATGATGAACTTGGTAAAAACGGAGATTCCGTTATTTCAATTCAGATGATGCGTTCTATTAGTGGTACTGTCGACGCCGCTCGTCAAGCAGCTGACATCACAGAAACAAATGTCACTGTTGTCGATTCAGACTTTACTTCTAGATCTATGGGAATGATTGTTAAAGAGGCAGCAAAAGCAGCTCAGGATGGAAAAACAGTTGAAGAAATTCTTGAAATTATTGAAGATGCTAAGAAACGCACTACTCTTTATTTAACAGTGGTTAACTTAGACAATTTAATTAAAGGTGGTCGCATTAGCCAACTAATGGGTATGTTCTCAAACTTACTGAATATCAAATTATTCCTTCAAGTCATTAACGGCAAAATTGAAATCATTCAAAAAGGTCGTGGTCTAAAATCTCTTCAAAAGAAATATGATGAAATCTTTGAACAGATGAAATCTGCTCCAAACGGGATTCAAGAAATTGGAATTATGCATGCTGGATTAAGTGAATTTAACGAAGGAAATATCTCTCGTGTACGTGAGTTATTCCCTGATGTTCCACTAACAATTGTAACAACTTCACCAATCATCATGACCCATACAGGTGTAGATGCAATGGCCATTACTTACTTAGAAAATAAATAAAAAAAAAAGCAACTAACTCTCAAGGCGAGAATTAGTTGCTTTTTTGTTAGTTTAATAATTGTCCAATAAAGATACCTACATAAGTACCGATAATGTAACCTAATGTTCCAACAAGCATTGTAGGTGCGACAAAACGATGCCACCCTTTTGAAATGGCCATAGCCGCAGCTGTTGTTGGGCCACCGATATTTGCATTTGAAGCAAGAATGGCTTCTTCCACTGTGAATCCGAAGATTTTTGCGCCCGCAAATGTCACCGCCATATTCACAAAAACCATGATTGCACAAAAAACAAGTAATAGCGGAGATTTCTCAACAATTGCACCAATTGAAGCTGGGATTCCGATTACTACGAAGAATAAGTAGATCAAGAATGTTCCAATTTCATTTGCCCCACTAATCTTCTTGAATTGTTTCGCAAAAATAGTCGAACATGCAACTGTCAACGTTGTTAAAATTAAATATTTATTTGAAATTAGCTGTATAAAGCTGTTATTACCAAGACCTGAAATGATTTCAGATAATGTAAAACTTATTGTTACGATTACAACAGAAATTGCAAAGACAAAAGCTACATCTTGAACTGTAATAACGGTATCTTTGTTATATGCTTTTTCCTCTTCCTCTTTTACACCCTCAGTATAAGCAAATTTAAAATGCTTTTTGAAGAAGCCAATCGAAGGAATCATCAGTAAAATTAAGAAGTAAAATACCATTAACAAGTTATCCGCAACTGTTGCTGCAGAAATGAGTTCTTTTGGAATGTCAAAAGCTGATGAAACAGCAACAAAGTTCACTCCACCACCGATATAACTTCCGACCATCATTCCAGCGATATGGTTCAATACAGGAATTGCCTTTGATAAGGCAAAATAGCCTAATACTGCCCCAAGAACAGTTCCTACAGAACTAATGAGGAATATAGCCAATAATCGTCCACTCTCTTTCCAAATTTGTTTTAAATCACATTGGAATAGTAACATTGGAATTGCTAATGGTACAACAACTCCCCAAACTTGATCATATACTGGTGAATCAGTTGGGATAATGCCTAAATTACTTAACGTTGCTGCCATTAACAGTCCAATAATTGCTCCGCTAATCTTTGCAGCCCATTTATATCGATTTTCTAAAAAGATACTGATAGTCGCTATCCCAACGATAATAGACCACAATACCCATGTATTATTTGCATCAATCATAAAACACCTCTTCTGGCTTTTTTAACACACTAGAAAATTACCATATATGGTAATTATTTACTAAAAAGAGCAAAAGAGATGTTTCTGTTTAATGTACTTTTGCTCTTTAAGACATTATCTATTTTCATCTTCTTCATGAATCGATTTCAAAAGCTCATCAATATGATTTCCGTAATCAACTGATTCATCACGTTTAAAGATTAATTCTGGAGTCTTGTACAATGAAAGACGTTTGCCTAATTCACGACGGATAAGGCCTTTTGATTTTTCTAAACCACGTTCAGTCGCTTGACGTTCACTAGCCAATTTTTGAAGTGTTGTATAGTAAATAGTAGCAATCTGTAAATCTCCAGTTACTTCTACTTCAGTAATTGTAATCTCTTGTACACGTGGATCACGAACTTTTTTAGATAAAATATCATTTACTTCACGTAAAATTTCTTGTGACACTCGTCCAACTCTAAAGTTTGCCATTTTATCTCCTTTCCAACGAAAGAGGCACTGCAATCAGTCCCTCTTCGTTCTAGTTAAATCATTTATTTCTTCATTTATTAGTCGATTCAAAGCGAATTTTCTCGCACTATTTACGTTTAATCTCGACCATTTCGTATGCTTCGATGATATCGTCTACTTTAATATCGTTGTAGCCTTCAATCATGATACCGCACTCGAATCCAAGTTTAACTTCTTTAGCGTCATCTTTGA
>CAUUUT010000023.1:0-10874 GCA_963548485.1 uncultured Streptococcus sp. | reverse complement strand
TTCAAGAGTGGTTAAAAAAGAGCGAGAGTATTCCGCGTAAACATGGATTGTACCGAATGGAGGCTATCCTTAGTGCGCTTGGAAATCCGGAGCGAGAGTTGAAGAGTATTCATATTGCTGGGACGAATGGAAAAGGGTCCACCGCTGCAATGGTGACGGCCTTTGCAAAAGCGCATGGATTGCGAGTTGGGACATTCACTTCACCACATATGGACAGTATTAGGGAACGGATTCAGCTAGACGGAGTGCCTCTTGAAGAAGAGCCGTTCTGGCAAGCCGCAACGCTCGTAAGAGAAGTAGAATGCCGCTTATTCAAAGAGTGGGGAGCCTTTAACTATTTCGAGATTTTAACGGCGATGATGTTTGTCGTCTTTCAACAGGAAGCGGTCGACCTTGCGATTATTGAAGTCGGGATTGGTGGCCTTCTCGATAATACGAATGTCGGCCATCCACTCGTCAGTGTCATTACGACGATTGGGTTGGACCATCAAGACTTACTCGGAAGTACGTTAGAAGAAATTACTGCGCAAAAAGCAGGGATTATTAAGCCTGGGCAACAAGTGGTCATCGGGCCAGTCACGCGTGAATGTATGGATGTCATACGGGATACCGCTAGTCAACAAGGTGCAACAATTCAGGCGTTTGGGGAGAATTTTTCACTAGTAGACGATTCGTATCAAGACGAAGCATTCACGATTTTGCTAGAACACCTAGCCCTCCAAGGAGCCTTCCAGAAGGAGAATGCGACCGTTGCGATTCGGGCATTTCGCGCGTGGATGGAAGCTACTGGCAGAAGTGCGCACGCCGAATGCATCGAAGCGGCCCTACGAGTGGTTTCATGGCCAGGGCGCATGGAAGTGTTGCAGGAGGCGCCGCTTGTGTTGATCGACGGAGCCCATAATTTACCAGCCATCGAGCGGCTCGTTCAAAACATGAGGGCTCACGTTGGCAAGAGTCAGACGCTATTATTTAGCGCGCTCACTCGAAAAGATAGTAAACAGATGCTTCTAAGATTGCAGGAAGCTCTTCCCGACGTGAATATCATCTTGACGAGTTTCCATCCTTCAAAGGGACGCTCAATTGCCAGAAGTGATGTAGAAGCGTACTTGGATTCTCCACAGGTTTCTTATGAAGAAAGCTTTGAAGAAGTTATCGACCGTTTCGCCAGTGTAACAGACGATAAGAGCGAATTATGGGTGACGGGGTCATTGTATTTTATCGCCGAAGTTCGACATTGGTGGAAGAACCGTAAGCCCAAAGAAGAATAGACATCGTAACTCTTTGTAGAGAAAACAAAGAGGAAGTGTCACAATGATTGAATCAAAATTATTAGAAGTACCTTTAAGCGCCATGCCACGAGAACGACTCGAACGGTATGGCGCTAAAGTACTTGAAACGCATGAATTACTCGCGATATTACTGCGAACAGGTTCCAAGGATTTAAACGTCTTGCAGCTGGCGGTCGTTGTCTTAAACACCTTCGAGGACTTGCATTCACTGAAGATGGCGAGTCTGGACGAACTCATGCAGATTAACGGCATCGGTCGAACTAAGGCGATTGAACTAAAGGCAGCCATGGAACTTGGTGTGCGTTTAAGCAATGCCGCGCAAATGAAACTCGGGAAGATTACGTCTTCCAAGATGGCCGGCCAGTGGATTGTGCAGGAGTTGAAGGATGCCTATCAGGAACATCTCGTCGCCTTGTATTTGAACACGAAAAACGAGATTATCAAGAAGAAAATGATCTTCATCGGTGGATTGAATAGTGCAGTGGCGCATCCTCGAGAAATCTTCCGGGAGGCCGTACGTTTTTCTGCGGCGCGCGTCATCATTGGGCATAATCATCCAAGCGGCAACCCTGAACCCTCCCAAGCGGATATCGATTTTACGCGTCGCTTGATGGAGTGCGGTGAACTCATGGGCATCGAGCTCCTAGATCATTTCGTCGTCGGAGGAGAGGAGTATATTTCCTTAAAAGAATTCGGTGTTTTTTAAAAACGAAACAAAAGAATGTGAAAAATTGAATTATGAAAAAAGATGAAAGCAGATTGTTTTCGATTTTCACGAAAAATATTATTGATAATTAACGAAACGATTCGGAAAAAACGCACGAAACGGCAATTGTTCTACTTAATTCTCAGTGAAATCGGAAATACTCTTGCAATTTTACCTGTGAGATGTTATACTTATGTTGTGTTTTTGTTATGTAAAGAAATTGTGTAAAGTATTACTCCTTTCGAACCATTAGCAAGAATATCAATAACAAGTGCTATGGCACAAGGAGGAAATGTTCATGGAACAAGGTACAGTAAAATGGTTTAACTCAGAAAAAGGTTTTGGGTTTATCGAACGTGAAGGTGGAAACGATGTATTCGTACACTTCTCAGCAATCCAATCAGAAGGATTCAAAACATTAGAAGAAGGACAAGCAGTTCAATTCGATGTTGAAGAAGGCGCTCGTGGACCACAAGCAGCTAACGTAGTTAAACTATAATTAGTATTAACTTTGACGCCACCGGTTTTCCGGTGGTTTTTTTGTGCGCAAAAATAGAAACGTGAAGTCTAAAATGAACAAATTTGGCCATGTCCATATATGGTATATTTGTCCTCTCCCTCCTAAGAATTTCTTTTTATTTTTGTACTTTTTTAGTAAGTTGGTTTCAAAATTATTGGTGATTTTTCAAGAAAACCTTTCTTGTTAAAAAGCCAAGATTAGAAGGTACTTCGGAAAACGAAGAGCCTTCGGATTCTATAGGAACAATAATAGCGATCATAATCGATGTGAATTACTGACTCTGGAAATTTATTTCCTAGAGTCAGTTTGAAGCTCGATAGGAAACGAGACTTGGGACTCGTTCCGGTATAGCTATTGTCGTTCCTATGAAGATATCCGAAAGTGCTCGAAGTTTTCCAAAACATAAACTTACGAAGCACATTCTCATTGGATTTCTGCTTTTTAACCGAAAGGTTTTCTCCGCTGAAAAATCACTAAAGTGTTACAGAAACCGTTTTTATGTTACGAAATAAAAAAGTTTCCTAAAAATCTATAAAATACAAGAATAAAAAGCTAAATTCTGCTATACTAGAATAGAATTCTTACAGCCAAGTCTGTAGAAGAATTATCTAAGGAGGAAACAGTGTGGTTGCATTAAATTTTAAAGCACAAAATATCGGAATTGACTTAGGCACAGCTAACACGATTGTTTATCTAGAAGATGAGGGAATCGTCACACGTGAACCTTCCGTGGTTGCAAAAAATATCGTTACAGAAGAAATTATCGCAGTAGGAAAATCTGCATTTGAAATGATTGGTAGAACACCAGAAAATATCGTGGCACTACGCCCAATGAAAGATGGCGTAATCGCTGACTACAATACAACGACAGCAATGTTGAAATACTTCATTCAGTCGATTGTGGGCCGATCATTCTTTAAACCAGTGGTCATTATTTGTGTGCCAAGTGGCATTACAGACGTTGAAAAGAGAGCCGTTTTAGATGCGACAAAATATGCAGGAGCAAAAGAAGCATACGTGGTTGAAGAACCATTCGCTGCAGCGGTTGGGGCAGGGCTTCCTGTCACAGATCCAACTGGAAGCATGATTGTCGATATCGGTGGCGGTACGACAGATGTGGCGACGATTTCTCTTGGTGGAATCGTGAATAGCCGTTCGATTCGTGTCGGAGGCGACGAGTTAAACGAGGCTATTATTCAGCATGTTCGTAAGACGTATAATTTACTGATTGGGGAACGTACGGCTGAAGAATTAAAAATTATGTTAGGTTCAGCTTCCGTTGAAAAAGCACAAGGAAGCATGCAAGTGCGTGGTCGTGACATGGTTACGGGATTGCCACGTGTTGTTGAAGTGCCTGCAAAAGAAATTGCAGTAGCGATGAGTGAAATTATTCATCAAATTTTAGACGCAGTAAAAGATGTATTGGAACAAACACCGCCAGAAATTTCTGCGGACGTTATTGATCATGGAATCGTGTTAACAGGGGGAGGCGCAATGCTTCGTCACCTTGCTGAGATGATTTCGAAGGAAACGCAAGTACCAGCCTTTGTGGCCAACGATCCACTCGATTGTGTGGCACTAGGAACAGGTGCAATTTTAGCAAATCCATCATTAATGAAAAAATAGAGTCCGTTGAAAAATAAAATAAGAGGAGTGATGATGTGAATCCAATTTTTTCAAATAAGAAACTAATTGGTTGGGTAATCGGAATTATCATGGCTTTAGCATTAATCATGTATTCCATTACTTACGGCAGTAATATCGTGACTCAAGGTGTTAATGATGTAACCAATATTCTTGGAAGATTAGTCTCTTATCCAGCAAATAGTATTAATGATTTTATTGATAGCGTGAGTGATTTATCAAATACGTATCAAGAAAATCAATCGTTAAAACAAAAAATCGATACCATTCATGAATTAGAAGTTCAATTGAGTGAGTTAAAACGTGATAACCAAAAAATGAAGGAAACGCTCAAGTTGCAAGATACACTGAACGATTATACGTTAGTGAATGCGACGGTCATTGCGCGTAATCCAGATACATGGCGTGATGTCATTACGATTAATAAAGGGTCTAATGACGGTATCCAACCGCAAATGTCTGTTATGAGTGATAATGGACTTGTAGGGAAAGTCATGGACGTGAATCCAACGAGTGCACGTGTAGCGTTATTATCGAATGCCGATAATACATTAGTGCGTGTAGCGGCGATGATTCAAAACGAAAAAGAACCAATCTACGGAACAATCACTGGCTATGATGATAAAACGAATATGTTAGTGATGAGCCAAATTCAAGCAACTCAAGATATCAAAGTTGGGGATAAAGTCGTGACAAGTGGTCTCGGTGGTATTTCTCCAAACTCACTATATATCGGGACGGTTGAAGAAGTGGCGATGGACCGTTTTGGCTTGTATAAAGAAGTGAAAATTCGTCCAGCAGCGGATACGAATGACGTTCGTTATGTGACGGTTGTTATTCGTACAAGCGAAAGTGAGGGGCAATAATGCGCGTCTCAAAAAGAGTTTACTGGGTGTTATTTGTTTATATCCTTGCTTTCTTAGCCGATGGAGTGTTAACGAATCATTTTTCAAAACTATTTCTCTTCTCAGGCTATAGCTTAACCCCTCGAACGATTATTATCGCAGTCGTGATGTTAAACTTTATGATTGACAATAAATCTATGTTCTGGTTTACCGTGATTGCTGGATTTTTAATGGATAGTTACTACTCGGGAGTTCTCGGTGTCTATATGGCGCTCTTTGCGGTGATTGTACGAATCATTCGTTTAGTTCGCTCGAACATCCTTCAAAATCCATTTACATTAGGGCTAGCACTTGTATTCTTCTTAAGTTTCACCGAAGTGTCTGTTTACTTCGTGTATGCCTTACGAGGAGTAGCGAGCATGGATTGGAACGAGTTTTTAGTAGTAAGACTTGGGGCAACCTTAATGTTAAACATCGTGATTTACTATATTTTATATCTCCCGCTTCGCAATTTTGCGAGATGGGTGAACTCAACTCCGGTCGTTAGTCCACATGACTTAATGAACCATCGTAGAGCATAATGTGAGAAAGGTTTGGCTGTTTGCGGCCAAGCCTTTTTGATTACACGTTAATAGTACTGACAAAGACGATAGATATGGTATAATAAAGAGAATTAGTGTCAAGAGAAAGAGGAATTGAATGAAGAGAGCAACATTTTTAAAAGCAAGTCTAATTTCGAAAGGAATCGTTGCGACCTGTGCGATTGTCGGTTTTCTAATGCAGATGACGCTTCATGGGTGGCATGGACTTCGTTATTACACGAATCAATCGAATTTACTTGTTGGCGTGTTTATGGTGTACTTGCTCTTCAAATACCGCAAGAGTGGCCATTGGAGTAAAATGGATCTTCGCTTAAAAGGCGGCGTGACGGTAGCGATTCTTCTAACAGGCTTGGTGTATCACTTTATGTTAGCACCGCAAAAGACAGCCGAAGAGTTCTGGACGATTGAGAATTTCTTGTCACACTATATTGTGCCTTTTGGAACCTTGCTGGATTGCATCGTGTTTGATAAAGGGCATTGCTACAAGTGGTATGATCCATTTATTTGGACGCTGTTGCCGCTTACTTATGCGATTGTGTCTGTGGCGATTGCACTCATCACACGCATTCCGATTGGAAATAACAAAGACGGTCCATTTCCGTACTTCTTCTTGAATGTGGATAAATACGGATTTATCGGTGTCTTACAATATAGCTTAGGATTAGCCGTTGCCTTTTTAATTGGCTCGTATATTCTTTTAGTATTTAAAAATGGATTTAAAACGAAGGAACGTTTATAAGAGAGGAGACTTTCATGGTTCGAGATATTGGAATCGACTTAGGAACAGCGAATATTTTAGTGTTCTTAAAAGATCGTGGAATTATTTTAAATGAACCGTCACTAGTTGCGCTAGATGAGCGTAATGGAGACGTGATTGCAGTTGGTGAACGTGCGTACCAAATGGTGGGCCGTACGCCAAAAGAAATCAATGTGCACCATCCGTTAAAAGGTGGGGTGATTGCGGATATCGCAGTTACAGAACAGTTGCTTGAATTATTCATGAAAAAATTAAACTTAAATACTTGGTTCTCAAAACCAGATATTTTAATTTGTACGCCAACCAATATTACGACGGTGGAGCAAAAAGCCATTATCCAAGCAGCGATTAAATGCGGTGGACGTAATATTTACTTAGAGGAAGAACCAAAAGTGGCCGCAGTCGGCGTTGGACTCGACATATTCTCTCCAATTGGAAACATGGTCATCGATATCGGTGGTGGAACAAGTGATATTGCCGTTCTTTCAATGGGCTCAACGGTCACAAGCCGTTCGATTAAATTAGCCGGCGACAATATGGATTTTGCCATTTCGGAATATATTAAAGACAAATATCAACTCATTATCGGAGAGCGTACTGCCGAAGAGATTAAAATGAATCTTGGTAGTGCGATTGAAGTGGAAAATGAATCGGATATGATTGTCAAAGGTCGCGATATGACGACTGGATTGCCGAAGACCGTTACGATTTATACGAATGAAATTTATCATTGCTTAAAAGAAATGCTCGATACGATTGGTGAAGAAGCTAGACTCGTACTCGAAGCGACGCCGCCAGAACTCGCAGGCGATATTATCGAACGCGGTGTGATGGTCACAGGGGGAGGAGCGCTCATCCAAGGAATCGACCGTATGCTTTCTGAGAAGCTACAAATTCCAGTGATGATTGCTGAGAACCCGTTGCAAAGTGTTGCGATTGGAACAGGAATTTTATTAAACCGCATTAAAGCAGATCGTGGTATTTTCTCAGGACTAAGAAGACTCTTTAGCTCGAAGAAAGTCGTAATGAACCCAACTGCGAATATGATTGATGATGAAAGGAAAGAAGAAGCATGAAGCAAGAATTGAAAAATAGTGGTCACTTATTATTGACGGCGCTACTCCGTGTCTTAATTTTCGTGATTATCGCAGTCATCTTATTTGCACTTGGCTTAATGGTTGGATATGCCGTTCTAGGTGAAGGGCACAACCCGTTTGATATTTTCTCAAAAGAAGTATGGGATAAGATTTTCAACTTTATTAACTAATAAGCAGATAGATTGACCTTTGTTGACTATTGCAGTAGACTAAAACAAAATAAAATTTGGAGGAAGACTTATGAATTTAATTCCAACAGTTATCGAGCAATCTTCTCGCGGAGAACGCGCTTATGATATTTACTCACGTTTATTAAAAGACCGTATTATTATGGTAAGCGGACCCGTTCACGACGATATGGCCAATGCGATTATCGCGCAATTACTATTCTTAGATGCACAAGATCCAGAGAAAGATATTTACATGTATATTAACTCTCCAGGGGGAAGCGTAACGGCAGGTTTAGCCATCTACGATACAATGAACTTCATCAAAGCAGACGTTCAAACCATCGCGATGGGGCTAGCAGCGTCAATGGGTTCATTCCTATTAACAGCTGGTGCTAAAGGGAAACGCTATGCATTACCAAACGCTGAAATCTTAATTCACCAACCATTAGGTGGAGCTCAAGGTCAAGCGACAGAAATCGAAATTGCAGCACGTCAAATCTTGAAAACACGTGAACGTTTAAATAAAATTTTGGCGAAACAAACAGGACAAAAATTATCACGTATCGAAAAAGATACAGACCGTGATAACTACATGACAGCACAAGAAGCCCTAGAATACGGCTTAATCGATGCCATCATGGAAAGCTCAAAAGAAATGAAATAACAGAAAGTGCAGAAGAACTAAATAGTTCTTCTGTTTTTTTTACTGTATATCTTCCTTTTTACTCGTGAAAGCGGTACAATAGACACATACGACTTTGTTAGAAGGTAAAAGGGGAAAAGGTTATGACAACAGAAGGAAATCCATTAAATAATGCACGAGTGGCATATGAATATTACGAATTACCAGGGGAATTGGTAGATATTCAACCTTTAGGAAATGGATTAATTAATAAAACCTATCAAATTACACATACACATGAAAATGAAGAAAAACAATATGTACTACAAGCGATTAATCATAAAATTTTTCCAAATGTACGTGGATTAATGGAAAATATCGAGAAGGTAACGACTTACCTTCGCAAGAAATACGAAACAGAAGGGCGCGACGCTGCTCGTGAAACGCTTCGTGTCATCCGTACGAAAGATGGCCATTTAACAGCCAACTTGGATAACGGGACCTACTGGCGTATTTATGATTCCGTTAAAAATAGCTATTCATTAGATAAAGTAGAAAGTCCAGAGCAATTTTACATCACCGCTAAAGCATTCGGTCGTTTTGCCTATGACTTAAACGACTTCGATGCGAGCCAATTGGTTGAAGTGATTCCGCAATTCCACGATACACGGAATCGTTACAGACAGTTGGAAGAAGCGATTCGAGAAGATCGTGTGGGTCGTGTGAAAGAGGTGCAAGAAGAGATTGCGTTTATCCAAGATCGTAAAGCGGACTGCTTCTTATTATACGATTTACTCGATGAAGGTGTATTGCCGCTTCGTGTAACGCACAATGATACAAAATTAAACAACATCATGTTCGATAGCGAAACGAAAGAACCACTTTGCATCGTGGACCTTGATACAGTGATGCCAGGTTTGGTGTTATTTGATTTTGGGGATTCGATTCGTTTTGGTGCCAATGACTGCGTCGAAGACGAACCAGATTTATCAAAAGTGAATTTTGATTTTGACTTATACGAAACTTACGTGAAAGGCTTTATCGAAGGGACAAATGGAATCTTGACTGAAGCCGAACTCGAATACTTACCTTGGGGTGCTCGCGTGATTACGCTAGAACAAGGGATTCGCTTCTTGACGGACTATATTAATGGAGACGTTTATTATGCGACAACACGTCCAGGACAAAACTTAGACCGTGCGCGTACACAATTGAAATTGGTACAAGATATGGAAAACGTTTGGGATAAGATGGTCGAAGCGGTTAAAAACGCACAAAAATAAAGAAATTCAGACTCTCTGACAGACTTGTCAGGGAGTTTTTTGTGCCTCTATACACTATATATAGTAAATTATAACAATTCTAAAACACAATATATTGTGTTTTAGGGGTTGATTTTTCTATTTTGAGTGCTACAATAAGGACTAGAGTTTAAGGAGGAATCGTGATGAGTGTAGAGACATTAACCGCATTAACGGTCACGAAGAGGGATGGCCGACAAGTCGAATTTCAAAAGGAAAAAATTCAACGTGCAATTGAAAAAGCGGAAATCGGATTGAATGGTATATTAAGCGACGAGCGGATGGTAGTACTTAGTCGCATCGTAGAGGATGTCCTCGCGGAGATTTCAAGACGCTTTAATGATACGATTGAGATTTATGAAATTCAAAATATTATTGAACATTTACTGATTGAAGATGGAGAATCAGCTCTAGCACAAGAGTATATTGCCTACCGTGTAGACCGTGATTTACGCCGTAAGAATCAGTTGGATTTCCAATGGGCGCTCTCACGATTAACGAATAAAGAAGCTAGCGTTGTGAACGAGAACGCGAATAAAGATAGTAAAGTTTTTAATACACAGCGGGACTTAACGGCTGGAACGGTTGGGAAGATTATCGGATTGAAGATGCTTCCGCCGCACGTGGCCAATGCGCATTTAAAAGGCGACATCCATTATCACGACTTGGATTATCATCCTTATATGCCGCTTACAAACTGTTGCTTAATTGACTTCGAGCACATGTTAGGGCTTGGCTTTAAAATCGGAAATGCAGAAGTGGAGTCTCCTAAATCTATCCAAACAGCGACTGCTCAAATGGCTCAAATCATCGCGAATGTAGCGAGCAGTCAGTATGGGGGTTGTTCTGCTAACCGTGTCGATGAGTTACTGGCACCTTATGCAGCTAAGAATTATGAAAAGCATTTAGCCGATGCAAAAGTCTGGATTGAAGGAGCGGACCGTCAAGAAGCGTACGCGATGAAGAAGACGGAAAAAGATATTTATGATGCGATGCAATCCTTAGAATATGAAATCAACACGCTTTATACCTCGCAAGGGCAAACGCCATTTACCACACTTGGATTTGGACTCGGAACGAATCACTTTGAACGTTGTATTCAAAAGGCCATCTTGCAAGTGCGTATGGAGGGAATTGGCAAAGAAAAACGGACTGCGATTTTCCCGAAACTCGTTTTCACATTGAAACGTGGCGTGAACTTGGAAGCCAATGATCCAAACTATGATGTGAAGCAATTGGCGTTGGAATGTGCGACAAAACGCATGTATCCAGACGTATTAAGCTATGACCAAATCGTTCGTTTAACAGGAAGCTTCAAGGT
>CAUUUT010000022.1:0-11416 GCA_963548485.1 uncultured Streptococcus sp. | reverse complement strand
TTGCGAAAATCGTTTTTAATTTGGCATGTTCCATCCATTTCAACAATGTACTAAAGGCAATCGCTAGAAGCGCTGAAGAAATCGCCCCGATTAAAATCAAGCTGGCATTATTGCGGTCAATCCCAAGAAGGATGAACGAGCCAAGTCCCCCTGCCCCGATTAACGCTGCAAGAGTCGCCGTCCCGATAATAAAGACTGCAGAGGTCCGAACCCCTGACATGATAACAGGCATGGCGATTGGAATCTCAAACTTCTTCAGGCGTTCCCACTTCGTCATCCCGAAGGCAACGGCGGCTTCTTCTAAGCTTGGATCAATCCCTTCGAGTCCCGTAATCGTATTTTGTAAAATCGGGAATAACGCGTAAATCACAAGCGTTGTGAGTGCTGGGACCGTTCCGATGCCCATAAATGGAATAAAGAGCCCTAATAGCGCCAATGACGGAATCGTTTGGAAGATTCCTGCCAGTTGAAGGACAAATGCCGCAGAGCGCTTGTATGAGCTTAAAACAACCGCTAATGGAACGGCCACCACAATCGAAATTAGTAAGGCTAAGAGCGAGAGTTGTAAATGTTGTCCTAATGCCACTGTCCAGTCGCTAAAACGCTCTTGGAAGGTCGTTACAAGATTATGCATGAACAACACCTCCTTTGAACAATTCCGCCACAAATTCCGTTGCAGGATGCGCTAGGATTTCAGAAGGCGGAGCGACTTGTTGAATGGCTCCATCTTTTAAGACCGCAATACGGTCCGCCAACTTCAACGCTTCATCCGTATCATGTGTGACGAAAATTGTCGTCATCTTGAACTCGCGGTGCAATGCCTTCGTGAGCTCTTGTAGTTGCTTACGAGATATGGCATCTAAGGCCGAGAACGGTTCGTCCATGAGAAGCGTCATCGGTTCCGCAATCATCGCTCTGACAATTCCTACCCGTTGTTGTTCCCCTCCAGAGAGTTCGCTTGGAAGGCGTTTGGCGTAATCGTCTGCAGGAAGGCCTACCTTATCGAGTAGTTCCTTTGTTTTCGCAGCGATTTGCTCCTTCTTCCATCCTTTCATTTCAGGGATGAGCGCGATATTTTCTGCTACCGTTAAGTTTGGAAACAGCGCGATTTGTTGAAGGACATAGCCTATTTCTAAACGCAATTTTCGTTGGTTATGTTCTTTGATTCGTTTTTCATTTAAATAAATATCTCCATCAGTCGGTTCAATCAACTGGTTGATCATCTTCAACATGGTTGTTTTCCCTGAACCGGATGGCCCCACTAACACCATAAATTCGCCGTCGTTAATCGTCAAGTTCACGTCTTTTAAAACGAGCTTTTCATCATAACGTAAGGCGACATTTTTATATTCAATCATACTAACCCTTCTTTATTGGTAATTTTATCTCTGTATCGATAGTGATAACCTCTTTATTTGATAGCTTTATACTCTACTTCCAAACCCTTTTGGACGGCTGGACGTTTAGCGATGCGGTCTGCCCATTCATTTAAATGTTTATAGCTTTGCGCATCTAAAAACTCTGCAGAATTTTTATAAAGTTTATCTTGAACGAGTTGACCGTACCATGACCAGATGGCGATATCGGCAATCGTATATTCGTCTCCTGCGATATAAGGACGTTTGGCTAACTCTTGGTCAAGCAAGTCTAATTGGCGTTTCGCCTCCATTGTGAAACGGTTAATCGCGTACTCGATTTTCTCTGGTGCGTAGTTGAAGAAGTGCCCAAACCCGCCACCTAAGAATGGTGCTGCTCCTGTTTGCCAGAAGAGCCAGTTTAAGACTTCTGTACGTTTAGCAGTGTCTTGCGGAAGGAATTTCCCGAATTTTTCTGCTAAATACAGCAAAATATTCGCTGACTCAAAGACGCGAATCGGTTCATTCCCTGAACGGTCTAAGAGTGCTGGAATCTTCGAGTTCGGGTTAATGGCTACAAAGTCGCTTCCGAACTGGTCCCCATCCATAATCGAAATCTTGAATAAGTCATAGGCTGCCTCTTTCACTCCAGCTTCTAATAACTCTTCAAGCAAAATCGTAACCTTAACCCCATTTGGAGTCCCTAGAGAATAAAGTTGTAAATCCGTATCCCCCACTGGTAATTTCTGTTCAAAACGAGCCCCTGCTGTTGGACGGTTAATTCCTGAGAACTTTCCTTGATTAGAATCGGCTGCGCTCCAAACGCGTGGTAATTGATATTCTGACATTAACATTCCTCCTCGAGTTTCTTTAGAATTATTTTAACATGACTCTTCCTTAGTCTTTGAAACATCTGCTTATGAATACTTTCTCAAGCAGAAACTTTTGTAAATAAATTTTTTAGTGTTAGACTTAATTATATAAATAACAAAGGAGGTCTTCAAATGTCATTAGAAGATAAATTACAACAAGCAACAGGTGCTGCAAAAGAAGTTTTAGGTAAAGTTACTGGCGATAAAAGCACTGAAACAGAAGGTGCAGTAGAAAAAGGTTTAGGTAAAGCCAAAGAAGTTCTCGAAAACGTTAAAGAAGGCGTTGAAGGCGCAGTAGAAGGAATTAAAAATTCTTTCAACAAATAATAGAGCCTAACAAATAAGAGCCGCTACAAAATGTAGTGGCTCTTTTTCTTTATAAAATATACTCTGCCAGTAAGCGTTCGAACTCGCGAATATCAATGCCGCGTTTCAATTCAATCTTAATGTGTCCAGCTCTGGTCCATAATTCCACTTCTGCCGTGTAATCGAGGATTCCTGCATTTTCTGTAGACCACATATTCACTGCGCTGTACGGCAAGGAATACATCTCGACTTTCGTTCCCGTGAGTCCTTGGACGTCTTTGACAATCAAACGTTTATTCGTGAATACTGCCACATCTCGTACCGTTTTGAAGGCGCGGTCTGCTACCTCTCCTGTCACAAGAATTTCTTCGATATCGCGTGGGACATCCACTTCTCGGTAGAAGACCCATTTAAGTGCTGTTGTTTCATTTTCCATATCCATTGTCATTCCTCCCTCTTTGTTTGGACCATTATAGCATCATCTTCTTGACTCTCCATTATTATTTACATAAACTTAATGTGTACTTAACAAAGAAAGGATCTACTATGGCATCGATTATTCATCATAAGCGTGTCGAATTCACCGAGCTCTTTTACGATTTGGTGTTCGTCTACGCGATTTCAAAACTAACCGGACTTATTCATCATCTACATTACGGAGTGGTCCCACAGGAATCGATCATCGTCTTTCTCTTGTCCCTGCTCGTTCTTGTAAATAGCTGGATGATTCAGATGGTTTTCACCAATCGTTTCGGGAAAAATTCGCCACTGAATATGCTCGTTATGTTCACCAACATGGGCTTATTGCTCTACATCTCGAATATGATTTCAACCGAGTGGCAAGACAATTATCACGCCTTCTGCTTTGCGGTCGGGACACTATCCCTTACGCTATTTTTGCAGTACTTAATAGAGTACTTTAGAAAAGGCATTGCTCCTGAAACGAAGCAAAGTATTCGCAGTTTCCTCTGGATGACGGGACTGCGCACGTTCGCGGTGTATCTAGCAGCGCTACTTCCACTTGAAATTGGTTCTCCGATTTACGTAGCTGGCGTTCTAATTACATTTATTATGCCGATCACTCAAACGAGAAAAGGTTCGCACTTTAGCATTAATCTACCTCACTTAATCGAGCGACTTTCGCTTCTTGTGATTATTATTTTCGGGGAAATGATTATGGGGCTAACCGCCTTCTTTACAAGAGAGACGTTCTCTTTCCAATCGGTTTGTTACTTCGCGATTATGGCGCTTCTCTTCCTTTACTATTTCGGTCAATTTGACCACGTGATTGATGAAACTCAGGAGAAAAATGGTATCTTCATCATCTATAGTCATTACCCAATTTTTATTGGACTTATTATGATTACCGTATCGATGAGCTTCCTGGCAGACAGTGAAGTCATCCATCAATTTGCGACAAACTTCTTATATGCTGGTATTGGTCTCTTCTTATTAGGGGTTCTATACAACAGCCGCTTCAATAAGAAGCAATACCAATTTCCTGAATCCTATTATTTTTATACTCAAAATTTAATTTTTGTCGGTGGATTTGCCGTGAGCGCCTTTATTGCTCCAACGCCAACAGTTATTTCACTCGTTACCGCAGTGACCCTTTTCTTATTAGAAGCTCACTTCACTTATTTCTATATAAAGCACACCGATGAAAAAATCGAATTCTTCTAAATATTGCAAAAGAGCCTTCCAACACTGGAAAGCTCTTTTTATATGCTTATAATACATCTACAATTTCCCAAAGAATATCTTTCCATGTAACCTTCTTGCGTCCATTAATCGTTTCGTATAGATGGTACACTTTCAGATGATTATCATTACTAAACACAAAATCGAATCGGAATTCACGTCCATTTGGAGAAATGGCATCAAATTTGGTTTTATATTTATCATGAACAGGGCTCACAGGAAATTTATTAAACATCATGCGACGCTCATCCCCAGCTTCCTCAAGACAGTTCTCGAGCTCCTCACAAAATTCCACAAACATCTGATAGAGTTGTTCCTCGGAAAGTCTGCGGCTGCGAACGAGTTCCTTGAAGTCTCGGAATGCCCAGCGTGTCATATCGATAGAAAACGAAAAGCCTTCTTGATTGATGCAATCTAAAAACTCTTCTCTCTTCATGCTGGCCCTCCATTACTGTTTTCTCTGGCCCATTCGGGATTGCTATAATAGCGCACGAAGAAATGAGGGTCCCCGCCTGCTTCATCCATTTTATCTTTAATGCTGACTTCTGGATGAGTGACTTCTCCTGTTTTTGTAAAATACTCTCCGATTTTACCCGTGCGATTTTGAAGCCCCCAAGCAACATCATTTCCTTGAATGGAAGCTAAGAATCCGTGACTTTCCACGAAGTCAAAGAATTCTGCAACAGTGAGGCTTTCTGGCACCTCGAATGTCATCTCATGACTGTATACATCATCTCCAGCACAAACCGAATTGCGATCGACTATAATTTTCATCTAGCCACTTCCTTAGAAACTATTTGTAATGATTATACCATATTCCCGTTGGATTCATGAGTTTTAAAATAAAACAAAAGCAACGGAAGTAATATCCGTTGCTTTTGATCCTTTAAGAGAAAATAATCATGTTTTCTAAATTTTAGATAATACAGTTGGTACTGTTAGATAAAAGGTAGCTGTCAGAGTTTTCTCCCCTTGGTTTACAAAAATCTCAATTGAATTTTTGTCTAAGAAGACCTCAAGTTCTTTAGCCTCTATCGTTACGTATCGTCTACTTGTGTCCTGTTCTTCTTCCCCAACAATTTTTTGAGCAAGAATACTACGGTCAATATATACCTGTTGTGCTGTACTATCATATCCAAACTCAAGATAGTCAGTTTCTTTTCCTATGCGATACTGACAGTCGCCTTCAATTTGAATTTGATACTGTCCACGCGGGATAGGTGTTTGAATGAGCTTACCATCCTTCAAGTGAAGAATTCTTGGTAATGTCATCGCACCTGCCCACTTGTGTTGTAGAACATGAGAGTGAATCGTACGTCCCCATGTCTGCATCCAAGCAATCATAATACGACGTCCCTCATCATCTACTAATGTTTGTGGAGCATAGAAGTCTTGACCGTGATCAATCTCTTCTACTGTTTCAGGAATAAATTTCTTTTCTTCCCAATCTACTCTACCTGTAAGAAAAACAGATGAATTAATATTATGGAACGAATCTCCGTCGCGTTTATAGCGCATTGGAGAAACGATTAAACAATCTTTCCCATCTAACTCAAAGTAATCAGGACATTCCCACATAAATCCTTGATGCTCTTCTCCTTTTAAGAAGATAGACTCAAATTTCCAATCGACTAAGTTGTCTGAACCAAATAGCACCACACAGCCGACATTGTCTTTATGCTTACTAGCTACAACGGAATAGTAGCGTCCATCTTTCTCAAAGAGTTTTGGATCCCGGAATTCCGATACAATCAATTCTTCTAGTAAATCGGCACCTGTCAGCACCGGATTTTCTGAAATCTTTGTAAAATGAATCCCGTCATCCGAATAGGCTATATTTTGTAATTGTCGAATACTTCCCTCTTCATCAATATGTCCTGTGTACATAATCCAGAGGCGATCATCTTTTACAATCGCTGAACCAGAGAAACATCCATTTCGATCATAGTCTTGATCAGGAGCAAGTGCTATAGGCAAATGCTCCCAATGAATCAAGTCCTTACTCTTTGCATGTCCCCAGTGCATTGGACCCCAGGCACTATCGTATGGATAGAATTGATAAAAGAGATGATATTCTCCTCTAAAATAAACGAATCCATTTGGATCATTAATCCATCCTATTTCAGCGGTAAAATGCTCTTCTGGCTTGTACTGAGTATTTACTAAATGCTTATTTTTCTCAATGAAAAGATTCGCGTCTTCTACAGTATACTTTTTACCACTCATATTTAACCTCTACTTTTTATTTGCTTGATATTGATCGTAATATTTTTGTTTGATTGTTAAGTATTCAGAAAGCCCATATTTTTCAAGTTCTTGTTTATAAGCATCCCACTCTTGATCAATATTTCCGTTAACAATCCATTCAGAACGTTTGCGGTAGATGTAATCTTTCATATCTGCTTCGATGTGAGCAAGTTTATCTAAATCTTCTTGTGTCATGAATACACGTGGATAAATGTTGTCGTTGCTCATATAAGGAACATAGTACTCTTTGATTAAGTCTAAACGCCATTTAGCATCGTCTGGCATTGTAGTCACTTTTCCATAGTAAGAATCTAGGATTGCAAGAGGTCCACCAACTTCTGTTTTTTGACGAAGTTCAGCAGGAGCAGTTCCATTTAATGGTAAGTGTTTTAAGCTGTTTGTTGCTTGGTCAAATTCAAAGATATTTTGTTGGTTCGGATCCCCGTAAGTTCCCCAGTTGTTTTGTACAGATTGAAGTGGTGCATATTGTGCATCAATCCATTTAGCAGTTAACTCAAGGTTTTTGTTTGCACTAGTAATAACCATTTTATCGCGGTTGAATCCCATACCGTTTGTACGAGTAACATGTTTCTTACCACTTGGTCCAGCAAGAACTGGTAATACATCATAACTATCGTTGCTACCAGTTACATTGCTTTTATCCCATGTAAAGTAAACACCAAATTTTTGGTCATGTCCTTTAGCAATATAACTATTCCAATCATTTTCGAAAGCTTCTTTATCGATTAAGCCTTTTTCTTGTAATGTACGGATGAATTTAACGGCTTCTTTGTAATCATCATTATCAGCTGTAAAGTCAATTTTTCCGTCATTTCCAACAACGATATGATCATCGTTATCCCCTACACCGAATGCTCCAAACAACATTTTGAAGTCTTCATTTCCGTTTCCGTTGATGAATGCGAATGGAATTTCATCAGCTTCACCGTTTCCGTTAGGGTCTCCGTTTTTAAAGGCTTCTAACACAGCAATTAATTCATCAGTAGTTTCTGGCATTTTTAGATTAAGTTTCTTCAACCAATCTTTATTAATCCATGCCATGTCATTTACACTGTGGATAGACTCTTTACCCTCTCCTAATTCTTCAATCCATGGGAAGGCATAAATATGTCCGTCAGGAGCTGTCATTAATGATTTGTACTCTGGTCTTTCTTCTAGAATTTTCTTAAGGTTTGGCATGTATTTGTCGATTAAATCTTCAACAGGGATAATCACACCTTTCTTAGCCCAGTTCATCAATTCAACATCTGATGCACCATCATTATGAATAGCATCTGGAAGGTCTCCACTTGAGATATCTAAGTTTCTCTTTTCACCAAAATCAGATTGGTAGTTTGTCCACTCGATATGAACACCCGTTTCTTTTTCCAAACGTTGTAAAATTAGTTTTTCATTTGGATCTTTTGGTGCTAATGGTGAACTTGCTGTCATAAATTTCAATGTCTTAGTTTCCTTTAGAGGGAAAGACACATCTTGCAATTTATAATCTGGACTTGAGGCTTTATTGCTTGAGCCACAAGCTGCAAGGACAGTTAAACTAGCTGTCAAAACAAGTGCTGATTTGGTAAATCTATTGAATTTCATAATAAAACTCCTTTAATAATTTATTTTTTTATATTTATTAACCTTTAAGTGAGCCGGCCATAATACCTTTGTCAAAGTATTTTTGGAAGAATGGATACATAACGATTAATGGCAAGCTTGAGATAACAATCGTTGCGTATTTAATTAATTCTGCTAATCGCTTCATTTCATTTAAAGCAGCTTGTGCACCAATCATATCTTGGCCAGGCTGACTTTGAATCAGGATTTTACGAAGAACTAGTTGTAATGGTTCTAAGTTTGGATCCTTGATATAAATCATTGCATCGAAGTATGAATTCCATTGACCAACAAAAGCGTATAAGAAAAGTACAAACATAATTGGTTTTGCTAATGGAAGCATAATCTTGAAGAAAATCTGTAAATCATTTGCTCCATCAATTACGGCTGCTTCCTCTAACTCTTCTGGTAATCCTTGGAAATACGCACGAGCAAGAATAATGTTCCATACATTCACCGCACCAGGTACGATGATTGCCCAAGGTGTATTCAACATTCCTAAGTCTTTAACTAATAAGTACGTTGGAACTAATCCACCACCGAAAAACATTGTGACAATTAAGAAATAGTTAATCCATTTACGCCCTACTAAATTTCTCTTAGAAAGAGGATATGCTGTAAATACAGAAAGAAGAACCGTTAAAGTTGCAAATCCAAATGAGTATAATAGAGAGTTCAGAAACCCTCTTAAAATGGACTGGTCACTAAAAACTCGTTTATACCCTTCTACTGTCCAGTCTTCAGGGTTAAAACTAATCCCTCTAGTCGCTAAGACCTTTGGATCCATAAATGACGCTACAATAATATAAATCATTGGAACCAAGGTGATTAAAACAATAAAAGCAATGATAATCTTATTTAATACTAAAATTCGTCTATCAAATTGCGTATCCATATATGATTTTTTCATATCTTTCACCTAAATCCCTTCACCATTATTCATACGTTTTACAATTTGATTTACTGAGATTAGTAAAACTACATTAATAACTGCATTGAATAAACCTACAGCAGTTGAGTATGAGTAATCTCCCGACACAAGACCAATCTTATATACATAAGTTGAAATGATTTCAGATGTCGGTAAGTTAAGAGATGTTTGCATCAAGAATGCTTTCTCATAACCAACGTTCATAATTCCACCTGCAGCTAAAATGAATTGAATGACCATGATTGGTTTCAATGCTGGGATGTCGATATGCCAAATTCGTTGGAAAATATTCGCACCGTCTAATCGAGCAGCTTCAATTAATGATGGATCTACATTCACCAATGTGGCTGTATATAGAGTAGAAGCCCACCCCATCCCTTGCCAGATACCACTTAGAATATAGAGTGGTCGGAAGAAATCAGGATTTGTTAGAAAATCGATTTTAATTCCAAACATCGAAAGGAAACCATTGATTGGACCTCCAACTGAGAAGAAGAGGAAAATCATCCCGACGATAACTACAACTGAGATAAAGTTTGGCGCATATAAAATCAACTGAATGCGTTTCTTAGCTTTATCACTTAACAATTGGTTTAGCATAATTGCAAGTATGATTGGTGGCAAGAATCCAAGCAACAAGCCATAAATACTCAATTTTAGAGTGTTCGTTAATAAAATTCCAAAGTTTGGAGAAGATAAGAATTTAGTGAATTCCTCGAATCCAACCCATTCACTTCCTAAAATACCTTTTAAAGGATTGTAATCTTTAAAAGCTATTAAAACGCCATACATAGGAATGTACTTAAAGATGAATGTTAATACCAATCCAGGAACTGTCATTAATAACAAAAGTTTTTGTTTCTTAATCCGTTCCCATAAGGTCACTTGTTTTTCTGTTTTAATCATAACAATCTCCTTTTTTGAAACGTTTCAATTCTTGCCTAGAAAAAGGAGCGCTATGCGCCACTTCTCTTTATTTGAAACGTTTCAATTTTAAATTAAAAAAATAATTATTTTTAAATTTGAGTTCATTCTAACAGTGTTAGCGTTTTCTGTCAATACATTTAGTTGTATTTCCTTCGATAAATGTTATCGGTAACATTGTCTGCATATTAACAGATTTTCCATCAATAATATCAAATAAGATTCGAACAGCTTCCCTAGCCATTTCCTCTAAAGGTTGGGCAATCGTTGACAATAAATAATCTGTATTCCCTGCCATCTTAATACCGTCATAACCAATAATTTGAACATCTTCAGGAATCTTCTTTCCCTTAGCTTGTAAGATTTTGATGACATCTAGGGCAAATAAGTCATTAATTGTAAAAATTCCATCCACATCAGGATTCTCCGATAAAAATTTCTCCAATTTACCATTATAATCCTCTTCTGTCTCATCTAGGTCAAAGACACTGAAAGGATACTGATGTTCACGGACATAGTTTTCAAATGCAACTCTACGACGTTTTGTTTCATTAATGGTCGTATTATGTCCCCCAACGAAGGCTAAATGCTTACACCCTCTTCGAATGAGTTGTTTCGCAGCTTCACGCCCCCCAGCTTCATTATCTGAAGATACACAAGCAATCTCAATATTCGAATACATACGGTCAATACTCACAAACGGAATTCCTGAAGTTAAGTAGTTTTCGATTGGACTATAAGTAATCGCCACTACTCCGTCTACTTTATTATGACGCAACATATCAAGATAATCTTGTTCTCTATCTGTCCCATTGATCGAGCATAAAAGTAGCTTGTTTTGTCTTTCGTATACTTCATTTTCCACATGCATCGCAAACTCCGAAAAGAACGGATGCCAAATACTAGGTACAATCAGTGCAATCGTTTCCGTACGATTTTTCTTCATACCTCTAGCGTAGAAATCTGGAACATAATTTAGAGTTTTAATCGCTTGTTCAACTTTTTTTAGCGTTACTTCTTTAATTCCACTTTCCTTATTAATAACACGAGAAACTGTACCAACACTAACGCCAGCCTCAATGGCAACATCTTTCATCGTAATGGATTTCTTTTGTTCTGACATATTTCTCCTCCTTTTTCTCTATAGTATCATGGAAATATATTTTTACAAACTGTTTTTTCATACATTATCCTAAAATGATAGATTTAATTCAATATAACTCTTTTCTAAACTATCGATTAACACACAACTACTTAGTGTTCGCAACCATGGCTGTAAGTTGCTAAAGACACAACATTGCGACCACCGCATTCATACAAAATAGCACTCTGCAAATAACAGAGTGCTGAGTTCTTGTAAGTAATTCCAATAACATTTTGAGTCTTGCTTTGTTCATTTATTAACCGTTATCAGAAAACAACCAGAAAGAAAAACCTATTCAGTTCATCGTCCTCAA
>CAUUUT010000021.1:0-12406 GCA_963548485.1 uncultured Streptococcus sp. | reverse complement strand
ATTATCTTCAATCAAAGCCCCTTCGTCCCACTCGCCATCTTTGTAATAGCTGATGAAACGTAAGTCTGTTTTAATGTAATCAAATCCTAAGTTATTCCAATCTAAATTTACTGTGTTTGTCATATAATCCCTGCTTTCTTAGATTACTCTACTGATTTATATTCCCCAGATGTTGTATCCATTTCTTCTAACTTTTTATCATTTGCATGATAGCGGAAGAATCCATAAGTTGAGGTGTTTGAATTCTCAATATGGCGCACTTGCACGTCAACCGAGTCATTCGTTTGTGCCTGAATGATAATCTCATAGTTCTCGCCTAAAACGACATTTTTGCGTTTTTCGATTTCTGCAATGGCTTCACGCGCTAAATTATTCGCATTACGTGTTGTATCACTTGTTGTCTCCTGAGCGGCCGTTGTTGGTTGAGCCGTAGTAGACTCTCCTGCTTCTGCTTTATTTTTAGAAATTTGAACAACGGGAGCCGAGTTATCAGCTGTTTGCTCTGGTCTACGAGAACAAGCCATCAATGCTAGTACGATAACGGCAATTCCTAATCCTTTTATGACTTTGCGATTCATTCATTCACCACCTTCTTTATTTTATCTATTCTATCACAATTTTTATAAAAAGTATTTTATCCCATGAATTTGTAATGATAATGAAAAATTTAATATAAATTTGGTTCTTTTCATTTCAAAAATAAAAAAACTCTAATGCAACACGAGTCACATTAGAGTTTCTTCGATTATTTAGCTAATTTTTCTTTAACTTCTTCCACGTAGTTATAAACCATGTGTCCTGCTTGTCCGCCATCCCCAACAGCTGTTGTGATTTGACGTAGTGTTTTTTGACGAACATCGCCCACTGCAAAGATTCCAGGAATAGAAGTTTCCATTTGTTCGTTAGTGACAATCCAACCTTCTGCATCTGTGATGTTTAAGTCTTTAAATGGATCAGAAACTGGTAATAGCCCCACATAGATGAAGACACCATCTGCATCACGAGTAGTTACTTCGCCTGTATTTACATCTTTTACGCGAACGCCTGTGATTTTAGAACCGTCTCCTACGAATTCTTCAACGGTTGAATTCCATAAGAAGTCGATTTTTCCGTTGGCGAATGCACGGTCTTGCAATACCTTTTGCGCACGTAATTGGTCACGACGGTGAACAATCGTTACGCTCTTCCCGAATTGTGTTAAATACGTTCCTTCTTCAACGGCTGAGTCTCCCCCGCCGATAACAAAGATTTTCTTATCCTTAAAGAATGCTCCATCACAAACTGCACAGTAAGAAACACCACGTCCAGCGTACTCTTCTTCCCCTGGCACTTCTAATTTACGGTGATATGAACCAGTCGCAATCACAACTGCATAAGCGTAATAAGTTTTCTTCCCTGCAGTAATCACTTTAAGGTCGCCTTCTAATTCAATTTTAGAAACTTGGCCATAAGCGTATTCTGCACCGAATTGCATAGCACCTTTATACATATTGTCGGCTAATTCTGGCCCAGAAATCGTAGGGAAACCAGGATAGTTTTCTACATCTGAAGTATTTAACAACTCTCCACCAGGAACCCCTTTTTCGAGGATTAATGTTTTTAAATTTGCACGAGAAGTATACAGCGCTGCGGTCATCCCACCAGGGCCGCTTCCGATAATGACTACATCATAAATTGTTCTTTCTTCCATCAGAGATTCTCCTTTTGTATAAACTAAGAGCGCTGAGACATAGTCCAACGCTCCTCTTCATTTTTAAGTGTAAGATACTCCCTTTAAAACGGCAACTTTATTGCTCATCCAAAGTTCCTTCGAGTTTTTTACCTAATTCAATCACGTATTGTTTTAGGCTATCTTTGATTTCTGGATGTTCCAAACCGAATTCAATACTTGTCTTCATGAATCCAAACTTGTCACCCACATCGAAACGCTCACCCTTGAATTGTTTTGC
Source organism: uncultured Streptococcus sp. (assembly GCA_963548485.1). Lineage (GTDB taxonomy): Bacteria > Bacillota > Bacilli > Lactobacillales > Aerococcaceae > Granulicatella. The sequence goes on along the minus strand of CAUUUT010000021.1, from coordinate 10,457 downwards.
AAACACTCTTTGTGTAAGGTTCAATGTATCAATGGCATCTGTTAATTGAATTTCGCCACCCGCACCTGGTTCTTGTTTTTCTAAGATTTCAAAGATTTCAGGAGTTAATAAATAACGACCAATAATCGCTAAGTTACTTGGCGCATCTTCTGGTTTTGGTTTTTCTACGAAACGACGTACATTATATAATCCCTCTTCCACTTGGCTTTCAGGATCGATAATTCCGTATTTATACGTTTCTTCATGAGGAACTTCCATTACAGCGATATTTGACGCATGTGTTTTTTCGTAACCTTCAATCAATTGTTTTGTTAAAGGTACTTCATCACGCATAATATCGTCCCCAAGCATAATCACGAATGGCTCGCCACCCACGAATGCTTTGGCTTGAAGAACCGCGTCCCCTAATCCTTTTGGATAAGATTGACGCACAAAGTATAAGTTAATTCCTGTTGTTTCTTGAACGAGTTCTAATAACTCTGTCTTTCCTTTGGCTTCAAGGTTTGATTCTAATTCGATGTTTGAGTCGAAATGGTCTTCGATTGGACGTTTGCTCTTACCAGTAACGATTAAGATGTCTTCGATTCCTGATGCTAGAGCTTCTTCAACGATATATTGAATCGTTGGTTTGTCTACGATTGGCAGCATTTCTTTCGCCATCGCTTTTGTTGCTGGAAGGAAACGAGTTCCAAGTCCTGCTGCTGGAATAACGGCTTTTCTTACTTTTGTCATGTGTCTTCCTCCGTTTTGGTTTATTGGTGTTCTTTAATCGATGCTTCGGATTTAAATTCACGACCCATTAGGCGTTGAATCTCTTCGCGAACATCATGTCCTTTATATAAAACATTGTAAACAGCAGTTGTAATTGGCATTTCGATATTCTTCTCTTGTGCCAAAGCGTAGACGGCTTTACACGTTTCTACCCCTTCTACAACCATTCCCATATTTTCCAAAATCGTTGGAAGCGGAATGCCTTTCCCGATTTGGTCCCCACATCTCCAGTTACGAGAATGAATACTCGTACATGTTACGATTAAATCGCCCACACCACTAAGTCCAATAAAGGTCAGTGGGTCTGCGCCAAAAGCAATTCCTAGACGACTAATTTCTGATAATCCTCTTGTCATTAACGCAGCTTTTGCATTGTCCCCATAGCCTAAACCATGAAGAGCCCCTGCTCCAACCGCAATAACGTTTTTAAGTGCAGCTCCCATTTCTACTCCGACACAGTCCGTATTTGTATAGACACGGAAGAAGGAATTACTGAAAAGAGTTTGTACATACTTAGCAGATTCCAAGTTTTCGCATGCTGCAGTTATGGTTGTGATGTCACGACGCGCCACTTCTTCGGCATGACTTGGTCCAGATAACACCACGATATCTTCGTAGCTGTCACGGTCCAACTCTTCAGCTAAAATTTCTGAAATACGTTTATACGTCTCTTGTTCTAACCCTTTACTTGCGTGAATAATCATCGGTTTATTTTCAAGCAAGCCATTTAATTGTTTGGCTACTAAACGAATGACTTTTGTTGGAAGTACGAATAATACCGCATCCACACCTTTCACGGCTTCGGCTAAATCTAAATAACCTCGAATAGCTGGGTCCAGAAACACTCCTGGAAGGTAATGTTCATTTGTATGGCGCTCATTAATTTCTTGAATTTGCGCTTCGTTATTTCCCCACAAGCGAGCTTCATGATGGTTTTCTGCGAGCACCATTGCCAGCGCCGTCCCCCATGAACCTGCTCCTAAAATAGCTACTTTTTTCATAGTTGTTCTCCTTTACGCTTTTCCAAACAATGCTGGAGATTGTGGATCATCAATCGATACATAATCTGGCACGGCTGGAACTCTACGTCTTCTCACTACAATAATAGCGATGCCTAATAAGAATAACACAATTGAGACTAATTGCGAAATTCGGATAATACCAAACATCCAGAGGCTATCTGTACGCATTCCTTCGATAAAGAAGCGTCCAAATGAATACCATAATAAGTATCCTGACATGATTTCTCCGACTTTCACGCCTTTACGTCTGCGTAAGTAGAATAAAATCAATACGCCGACAAAAGACCAAAGTGATTCATATAAGAAAGTTGGATGGTAATAAACACCATCGATATGCATTTGTTCAATAATAAAGTTTGGTAAATGCAAGCCTTCTAAAAAGGCACGTGTTACGACTTCTCCGTGCGCTTCTTGGTTGGTGAAGTTCCCCCAGCGTCCAATCGCTTGTGCAAGTAACACAACAGGCGCCAAGATATCTAAAAGTAAGGCAAACGATACTTTTTCTTTTTTCGCAAACCAGTAGACAGTTGCTGCACCGGCAATGACACCACCGTAGATGGCTATTCCTCCATGCCAAATTTGGATGATTTCACCAGGATTTGCTAAGTAGTACTGCCATTCAAATAGAATATAGTACAATCGCGCACCCACGAATCCAAGAGGCACAGCCCAAAATACTAAATCGATGATAAATTCTTTACGGTATCCTTTACGAGTGGCTTCTTTATCCGCCAATGTTGTTGCTAAATAAATTGCAAAAGCAATAATAATCCCATACCAACGCACTTGTAATCCACCGATTTCAAACGCAATCGGATTAATGGCCGAAACCATTTCTAAAACATTCATGTAACTAACCTCTAAACTTCTTTATTTTCTGCAATTAATTGTGTTAAACGATTCGTGAAGCTTTCTGTTGCATCGAATCCCATTTTCTTCGCACGGAAATTCATACATGCCACTTCTAAGATAATCGAAACGTTACGACCAGTCTTCACTGGGATGCGGATTTTCGGAACCTCAACACCCAACAATTCAACATTTTCCATATATCCACCTAAACGGTCATATCTCTTATCAGGTGTCCAGTTTTCAAGATGAACCACTAAATCGACTTGTTTTTGATCCAGAATTGCCCCTGCACCAAAGAGCGTCATCACATCCACAATACCAACACCGCGGATTTCGATTAAGTTGTTCAAGATTTCTGGTGCTTCCCCGATTAATGTTAATTCATCGTATTGATACAACTCTACTCGGTCATCCGCAACAAGACGGTGTCCTTTTTGCACAAGCTCTAACGCAGTTTCAGATTTACCGACGCCACTTTCACCTGTAATCAACAGACCAATTCCGAATACATCGAGTAATACACCGTGTACCGAAGAACGCTCCGCCAATCTTCCTTCTAAGAAGTTTGTGACACTACTTGATACTTGTGTTGTCTTCGAAGTTGCTTGTAAGATTGGAATTTGCGCTTTTGCAGCAGCTTCCACTAATTCTTTTGGCGGTTCTAGTTTTCTTGAAATAATAAAACATGGTGTCTCTGGTTTACAAAGACGTTCCATCACTTCTAATCGAATCCCTTCATCCATGGATGCCACAAAAGAAGTTTCTGTACGACCTAATAACTGGATACGTTCTGCTGGATAGAAATTTAAAAATCCTGCTAATTCTAATCCCGGTCTTGAAATTTCACTTGTAACGATTGGACGGTCAAGATACTCCTCTCCATAAATTGGTTTTAAATGAATATTCTTGATTAATTCTCTAACCGTAACACTTTTCATATTATCCCTCATTTCTTTATACCCTTCTACTATACCATATTTGAGCGCTTTCTTGTATGCTTTTAGAATTTATTAAACTTCTGTTCATTCTGCCAAATAATCTAAAAAATATTTTTTTAAAAAAATTGAGCAACCTACTTGAATATTTTATAGAATTTTATATAATAGCCTAAGTTTCTGAATAGGAGGAAAAAACATGATATTTTATTCATATGAATTTTTAAGAAGTAAAGTTCAACAAATTGATTATATTCAATTAGGACTAATACTCTTCGTCATTGCCGTTTTAGCAATTGCCTTATATCGTTATTTTAAAAATAAACAAGATACAAAATTTCGCGAATTAGCATTAATCGCCGTCATTGGTATCTTAATTCTTGCTGGTTCTAAGATTGCTGACTTACAGTCTTCTAAAAATTCAGAAAATCAATATTCTGGGGCGCTTCGCTTCGTTGAAACGATCGCTCAAGATTTACATGTTAATAAAGAAGATGTCTATATTAATACTGAAGCCGCAAAGGATGGAGCCATCGTCAAAGTTGGCGATCAATTCTATCGAGTATTAACAGGAGATAGCCCGGAACATTACCTACTCGAAAAAATGGAATTGCAAAATCCAAAAGTTACGATTAAGGAGGCTGAATAAGTTGAACCTTTCATATATCGATGTCGCAATCAAACTTGCACTTGGACTATTATCATTAATTGTTGTAATCAACTACACTGGGAAAGGAAACCTCGCCCCTACATCTGCAAGTGACCAAATACAAAACTATGTACTCGGGGGAATTCTCGGGGGTGTGATTTATAATCCATCCATTACCATCTTACAATACTGCATCATCTTATTAATTTGGTTTGCGTTAGTACTAACCCTTCGCTGGGTAAAAACAAATAATCGTACAGTGAAGAAGATGCTTGACGGTGAACCTTTACAATTAATTAAACATGGGAAAATTGATGTTGAAAATGTGCGTTTAGCTGGTCTAACGGCTCAAGAAGTTGCTTTTAAATTACGTTCACAAGGAGTCTTCTCTATTCGCGATGTAAAAAGTGCCATCTTAGAACAAAACGGACAACTCATCTTGACAAAATTTGGTGAAGAAAATCCAAAATATCCAATCATTACAGATGGTGTCATTCAACAAAACATTTTAGAAGTCATCGACAAAACAGAAGATTGGGTTACTGAACAACTAGCTGCCCAAGATATTCAAGATGTTTCAGATGTATTCCTTGCAGAATATAATAGCGGCCAATTAATGGTTGTAAAATACTAAATAAAACTAAAAGATTCCGTAAAAATTTACGGAATCTTTTTTTCTGAATTTACTACTATTATCTAATAACGTAAAATAGGCACCTTTAGCTAGATCTGAATTTAATGTTTCAACTCTTACTAAAGGTGCACTATTTATAATCATTTTGTTGAAATTCCTATTCCAGTCAAATTGGACTCCATTAAAGGCATATTCACATCTAATTCACGTCCAGTCTGATAAACACTTTCACAGCAATAAAGAATATCCTGTTTGTCATTATGAAGAGTCATAATTTTTCTTGTTAACTCATTCTTAGCAAACATCACTTTCATCGCTCTACTAGCAATCCAAATAGGAATTTTGTACGGTAATATTTCTGACTTATACAGCTTCAAATTCACACCACGAGCTTCGACAACTTTAAGAGCTTCTCGAATAGTTTTAATTGCTAAAGATAATTCTGAAGAATTATTCATTAAATTCAAAGCTAATTGTTGCGGATCATCTAAATTACCTGAACGCGCAGCAGTCGATGTAACACCAGAATTAATCGCCATGTGAATCCAAATCCACTCAATCATGTCATGGGGAATCTCACACTTCAAATCTGCAGAAGTGAAAAGTGATATTAATTCCACATAATTTGGAATCTGTGCGTTTCTCTCACTTTCCAGCATCAGATGATCAAACAAGACGCCTTCCAGATGGCCGGCCTCCATATATCCTCCTGCTGTTGGGAACGCGATGATATAGTTATATCCATCCGCCCACTCTTCAACCTCTTCTCTAGAGTTCCAGAAATTACAGAAAAAAACTAATGTCCCTCTGATATCATTTTCTTTCAAGGTTTTCACAGCTTCTTTTATCAGACCGTTACGTACACTTAGAAAGATAAAATCATATTCTGTACCTGGATTAGCGACTTGAACAGTATAAGTATCCTGCTTAACTTCTCCTTTAGAGTTATAGCGTCCATCCAACAAATCGACAGTTAAACTATCTGGCGCTTCTTTACGTTTTGCTTCTCTTAAGATATGTTCGACTTGATGACCAGCTTTTTGAAAAGCATAGGCATATGTTGTCCCTATAACTCCAAGCCCTAATATAGCTATTTTCATCTTTAAGTTAATTCCTTCCCTAAATTCAAATACACTATCGATCCATCGTTAAATAAAATCGGGTATCTTTCAACTGCTTTAGTCTACTAGATTTTCAACAAAGCGTTGGAAAATCGTTAACAGAACGCTCACCACTAAGGTAATGAATGGACTCTCAAAAGTAAATCCAGGTCCTACAAACCATGATGTTAAGCTTAACATCATCGCATTTAACACGAAGCTAAAGCATCCAAACGTTACAATCGTTACTGGTAATGTTAAAAGGAATAAAATCGGTTTAACGAATAGGTTTAGTACCGCGAGAACGATACTTGCAACAAGCGCTGCTACCCAGTTCGTAACGTAAAATTGTGGTACAAACCACGCAATCACCAAGAACCCTAATGTGTTAATGGCAATCTTTTTAGTAATTGACACTAAAAATCACTCCAATCGTCGTCATCATCTTCCTCTACGCGGCGCGCCGTTTTACGCGGGCGAGAGCTTCCAGAAGTGTAATAGTAAGTATTTCTGCGTCTATTGTCACGATAATACCCAGTGCTTTCTTCTGGAATAATGATAGCAAGTAAGATGTAAAGGATGATAGGGAAACCTGAGAAACTACAAATAATAAACAGCACACGTACAATTGTTGGATCTACATCGAAGTATTCTGCAATACCGCCCATAACCCCACAAACAACTCTGTTCTTTCTTGAGCGTCTTAATTTTTTCATTTTGTTTATCCTTCTTTCTTGCTACTTGTATCTGATTGTAGCTGATTTACTTGAATATTTCCAGTTGTCGTTTCTGCGACTACTCGCGGCATTGAGTCTTTATGTTTGCGAATCAATGCACTTCTTTCGGCTAAATCCTTCGTTTGTCGAATCACTTCGAAGACTGTTTCATCAAAGCGAATCGAACCAAGAGATGTTTCAATTTCGGCTTCAAGACCAACTTCTTCAGCAACTTCGATCTTAATATTTCCGTTCACTGTTTCAACGTCTACTTTTTTCGTTTCAGGATGCGCCACTGCTACTTTAATGTTCCCTGTCACTGCTTCTAGTTTTGTACCAAGGAACTTACCATCTAGATGGATATTTCCGTTTACCGTTTCAGACACGATATCTTTGAATTCGAGGTGTTCGTATTTAAGGTTTCCGTTCACTGTTTCGGCTTCAAGAAGAACCCCTTTAACATCTTTCAAGCGAATATCTCCATTATCCACTTCGAAGTAGTAATCTTTTCCTTCTAACTCTTTCAAATGAATAGTTGTATTCAAGCCTTTGATGGCTACATAATCGTACACTTTTTGCGGAAGAGAAATCGTCCAATCGCAATAAACGCGCTTGCTGACACTCTTGATAACAATCTTATCGTCGTCTACGCCAACCCTCACGCGGTCACGAACAAATCCTTCTGCATCGAAGAACTCTTCGTCTTGTGCAGCCACGCGGCAATTCCCTTCAATGGTCATTGTGTTGCCAGGAACAGTCTTCACACGAACAATTCCGTTGGCCACTTTGAAATCGAGAATGCTCGCATCATCAATCACTTGATGGAAATGATACGGTACTTTTTTGCCGTTTTTGGCTTCTAAATAAGGCAAGTTCACTTCTGTATTTTGAATGACTGATCCCACCGCTGTCACAATGGAGTCTGCGAATTTTGCAGCCCATGAAGAGATATTTCCCGCTGTTCTACGAGTTTTATCTTCCCAGTCAGTGTCTTGCACTTTCTTCTTCGCTTTCTTAAAGCTTTCTTCCCATTCTTCTTTCTTTTCAGCTTTCATTTTGGCATCGGCTTGTTTCTTCTCTTGTAACAAGCTCTTATATTGGTTATTCAACTGTTCCGCTTCTTCTTGCAAGCGAACAAGTTCCATCTCTTCATCTACTGTTAAAGGTTCTAGTTGCTCAGCTGTTTTGATTTCATCGATACGGCGATCGATTTCTTTTGTACGTTTTAAGACCGCTTGAATCGATTCATCTGTTTGGTCGCTTTGAGCTGAGAATTTTGTAAATACACTCGCTACGCCTTCTAATACAGAATCGACTTGGCTTGAAGTTGGTTGTTCTTTTGCACTAGCCTTTTCACCCATTTTTTCGAGTAAGACTACTGCTTCCTCTGCTGAAATAATTCCTTTGTCTACTAATTCTAAAATTCTATCTTTTTGATTCATTTTCGTTTCCCCCTTAAATCGGTTCGTTCTTGATTACATTCTTAGTGTACCGAACTTCCAAAACGAAAACATAGGTCCTAAGGTTGATTTTTATCCCAAACTTCTCTAAACCTAAAGTTGTATTTTGGAGTTTCTCCCCTTTTCCATTCTATATCTTGCGTGACTTTCCATTTGTTGTTACACTTTGAGTACAGTAATAGTAGGAGTTGGAAGGTAATGACAAAAAAGGAAGTCCCATTGAAATCGCATGAGCGACTCGATCGACTCGAAAAAGAAAATATCGATATCATTCAAAGTCGTGAGGTCTTCTCCTTTTCGCTGGATGCTGTTCTTTTAGCAGACTTTGCCAATATCGCCGAGCGTAGAAAAGCTACAATCGTGGACCTTTGCTCTGGTAATGGTGCGGTGGCATTTTTACTCAGCCATAAAACCAAAAATCACATTACCGCCATTGAAATCCAAGAACAGCTTTGGGACATGGCGATGCGTACGACCCAACTCAACAACTTAGAAGACCGCATCACTTTTATCAATCAGGATATCCGTCAGTTAAAAGGCATCATCCCGAAAGACTCGGTCGACTTTATCACGTGCAATCCACCTTACTTCAAGGTGAAGGAAACCAATCTTACCAACGAAAAGGAAGCCTATACGATTGCCCGTCATGAAGTGCATCTGCCACTGGAAGACTTACTTCGGACAATTTCTGGCCTTTTGAAGATGAAAGGAAAAGCCTATCTCGTGCATAGACCCGACCGCCTCACGGATATTTTAACCGAGGCAAGGCATCACCGTCTTGAAGCGAAACGCGTGCAATTTGTCTATCCAAAAGAAGGCAAAGAAAGCAACATCGTCCTTATCGAATTAATGAAGGACGGACTTCTAGGAGGCCTTAAAGTATTGCCTCCGATTACGGTTTTCAATGAGCATCAAGAATATACGCAGAAGATTAGAAGCATCCTCTGGGGGGACGAATCATGAGCCAGTTCTTTATGTACGTCCTTCTCTGCAAGGATCAAACCTTTTACACCGGTTATACGGTCGATTTGGAAAAACGAATCGCGACTCACAATGCCGGGAAAGGTGCTAAATATACAAGGGTGAGAACTCCCGTGACACTGCTCTACGCTAAAGAATTTGCCACGAAGCAAGAAGCGATGAAAGCAGAAGCGGCATTTAAAAAATTCTCTCGCCCGAAAAAAGAAACATTTCTACAGACGATTGGCGCAAGTGTCGACCGTCCTGTCATTATTTATTTAGAAGGAGAACAGCCTCATGAGACAACAGAGTTATCGGACTGAAGGCACAGGAAAACTATTCCTTGTCCCTACTCCGATTGGTAACTTAGAAGATATGACTTTCCGCGCGGTTAATACTCTACGAGATGTGGATTTAATTCTTGCCGAAGATACGCGTCATACGCAAAAGTTACTCAACCATTTTGAAATCGAGACTCCACAAAAGAGTTTCCATGAACATAATACGCAGGAGCGAATTCCTCAAGTCATCGAGTGGTTGCAGGAAGGAAGAACCATCGCGCAAGTGAGCGACGCTGGCACCCCTTCGATTAGCGACCCAGGTTTTGAACTCGTGCAAGCCTGTGTTGCAGTAGGAATTCCAGTGATTCCTCTTCCAGGGGCGAATGCGGGAATTACGGCTCTTATCGCAAGCGGCCTTGTTCCTCAACCATTCTATTTCTATGGGTTCTTACCACGTAAAAAGAAAGAAAAAATTGCTGCACTTGAGCAATTACGCACGCATAGCGAGACTGTGATTTTATATGAATCACCTTTCCGATTGAAAGATACGTTTTCGGCGATTCAAACCGTCTACGGCGAACAACAATCTGTCGTTTTATGCCGTGAATTGACGAAAACCTTCGAAGAGTTCATTCGCGGAACAGCCGCAGAACTCGTTGCCCTTGTAAACGAAGAAGAATTAAAAGGCGAATGCTGCATCTTGATTGGACATAAAAATCCAGACGAAGTGACCACTGCTCTTTCTGGCGCATTAGAAGAAAATACACCAGACGCTTCACTTTCGATTGCAGAACAAGTCGACTGGTTTATGGAACAGCAAAACCTTACGCAAAAAGATGCGATTAAAGCTGTCGCAAAACATCTAGGCCTTAAAAAGCAAGAAGTCTACAAAGAGGTACATGCATAAATAAATCCATAAGATTTTCCATAATCAACTGGACATGAATTTTATGATGGTTTCCTCTACGATAAAACACAAACAACAACACCCAAGCATTGCTGCTTGGGTGTTTGTTTATACTCCGATAAATTTAAATACATTGAAGGCGGTCATCAATACTAAAATCCCCATCAATC
>CAUUUT010000020.1:0-12522 GCA_963548485.1 uncultured Streptococcus sp. | reverse complement strand
CACCAATATTCAAGAACGTCAGCAATTGTTGAAGTCTATGCAAAAATCGCTCAAAATTCTTTCAGATGATGCGACTAGACTAAGTAACTTGAAGGATAAGAATCTCCCTTCAGCAGAAATTCAAATTGTAGTGTCAAATCTTCAATCAATTGTTAATCATCTAAAAAACTACTCTGAAATGTCTCAAAAACAATTAGAAAAAGAAGCTGAGTTTTTCGTTAGCATTTCTGGTGGAAAACAAACAAACGATGAATTAAGATCACTAATTATTGAAGTGAATAACTCCGCTAATGAGCGTCAACAAATTATTGAAGAAATCAATTCTCCTATCAGTGAGTTGGACCGTCCAATTCGAATTCTGAAAGCTCGATTGGCAAATAACGGAAAGGGTGAGTAATGATTATGAAGAAAAAAACTTTATTAACAAGCGTACTCGCTGTAGCTTCCGTTAGTTCTCTACTCGCTTTTTACCCTATCGCCAACGCACAAGATGCTGCCGATAGCAAGTTGAACCTAAGAACAAATAGTTTACTTAGAATGCCTGTAAACATCCCGCAAGAACATATTTATGATTCAGGTATTACTATCCCTTATCCTGCAGACGGAGTTAAAGGCGTTTATTTACAAGCCTTCCGTGCAAAAGGACAAGACTTAGAAAATATGATTCAATTCATAAAGTCTACTCCAATTAACTCAGTCGTTATTGATGTGAGAGACGGTTATGGGAAAATAACAATGCCTCTTGATACAAATAATGAAGAAGTAAAAGAGCACACAGTGAATGAAGTTCCGGATACTACTGCTCTATTAAAACGTTTAGAGAAAGAACAAATTTACCCTATCGCGCGTATTGTATGTTTTGGGGATCGTTACATACCAAAAGCTGAACCTGAACGTTCTTTTAGAAATGCATTAGGCCAACTATGGTATACAGACGATGGAGAAACATTCTTAAACCCATTCCTCAAAGAAAACTGGGAATATATCGCTGAAATTGCAATTGGTGCTGCTAAAGCAGGATTTAAGGATATTCAATTAGACTACGTTCGCTTTCCTCTTGGATTTGAAACAGTGTCTGATGACTTAGTATTCGATAAAGGAGATTACGCTCATATTAAAAACGATGATGAAGCTCGTATCGCTGCTATTACAGACTTCGTAGCTTTTATCCGTGAAAAATTACAACCATATGGAGTTCACCTATCGGCCGATATTCTAGCGCATGCGATTACAGAATCAAAAATCGGTGGTATCGGACAAAAATTCGTCAATATTGCTGAAAAAGTGGATGTTATTTCTCCAATGATTTTCCCAAGTCACTGGGTAAATTACGCGTTAGATGTTAAAGACCCAGATAAAGATCCTTACGAAATCGTGAAGCGTTATATGGTGATTGAAAAAGGTTATGTAAAAACAATCAACCCTTCTCCAATCTCAAGACCGTGGATTCAAGCCTTCACAGCAGACTTCTTAGGCGAAGGAAATTATCAACTCTACACTGCTGATGTAATTAGCGAAGAAATTCAAGCCTTGAAAGAAGCCGGTGTAACAGAGTATCTTCTCTGGAATGCAGCTTCTCAATATTCAACTGAAATTAAATTCTAAAGAAAACAGGACCTCTATTTTTGGAAGTCCTGTTATATATTATCTATATTTAATTTCCTCAATTTGTACTTCAAAAATTGCACTATCTGAACGGTAACCTACAATCTTAAATTTATAATGTCCGTTTAAACCAACTTTGATATATTCTGGAGCACTAGAATCTCTAGCTAACTCGTACATCCCAACATCTTGGACTCTAAACGTAGGTCCAGGGTTGAAAGTATCGGCGTCAATATAATCGCCTCCCATAAACATCACGTCAAAACGAGTTTTTCTATTTGGATGTTTTTGAAAGAAAACAATATTTCCATCAAATTCGATGGTTTTATACATATACTTTTTAGCAAACTCATCAAACTTAGGATTATTATCACTCTTTAAGGACATAATTTCTGCAAATTCTGAATTATTTTGAATAGTTATCACATCATCTAAAACAACTGTAGTCTCAGAAATATTTGAAGTTTCTTCTGTTATTTCACTACTCGAAATAGATGTTTCACTTTGGCTTGATTCAGTTGAATTATTTGTATTATTTTCTCTATTTTTAAAAGTGTGATACACAATTAAAATTTTAGAATTTTTAGAATATTTTTTACTCGAATCATAGTTAGTATCTCCATCAATTGAAACAGATTCTACTGAACCATCTTTTGTTATCCAACCAGTTATAAGATCCTCTAATTTTTGTACCTCGATATTCTCAAACCCACTTTTTTCAAATTTAGTAACTACATCCTTATAATTTTCTTTATGTAATGATGAAGCACTAGCAGGCGGCTTAATTAAGTCTGGATTATTATCATCTTTAGAACTCCCACACCCATATATAATTATCGCTGACAATATTAGTAATAATAGTTTTGATATTTTTTTCACATAAAACGACCCTTTCATTTCGATGTTAGTAAAATCATTATAGGGCTTTTTATGAAAAAAATAAACCTTTTTTAAGAAAAACAAAAGAAAAAGACGTCAAAAGACGTCTTTAAAATTATTGTTCCGTTAATGAACTGTAGTCAAAGTTTTCTAAGACTGCTTTCACTTCTCCGTCAGCATCTCCTAAAAGCGCTGAACCATTACTTGTACGGTCGACAAGCGTTAAATCCATTGGTCTAACGACTTTCGTCTCACCGTTTGCAGCAACGATTGTGTATTCACTCGTTGAAGAGATTTCTCCATCCATAAAGACTACACGGTGCGGTTTAGCTTTCAATTCACGTAGAACCATCAATCCACGTTTTGCACGTGTCAGCATTGAGATTTCTAATACATTGAATCGTTTTACTGCTCCGCGTTGGGTTGTAAGGAAGGCAGAAACCACCTTATGTTCTAATGAGTAAACCATCGCTCCGGCAACAAAGTCTTCTTTACGAAGATTAATTGCCTTCACCCCGCTGGCTACTGTACCAACCACTGGGATTTCATTTAATTCATAACGAAGTCCGAATCCACAGTGCGTTACGATAAGTACTTCTAGCCCTTCTGGATTCGTTACGACTACTTTAACAACTTCATCAGTTGTTGTCTTAAGTTTCATCGCGTTACTTGTACGAGTCTTGTATCCACGGTAAGTAGTAAACTCATTGAATAATGTTTGTTTCACTAAGCCTTCTTTTGTAAAGAATACCACGGTCCAATCTTTATACGAATCATCACTGTCTTTTGCTTTAATAAAGCCAGAAAGAATTAATTCGTTACTTCCTAAAGAAATAGACTGACTTAAGTGGTTCCCTACATCTTTCCATTTCGCTTCTGGAATTTCATGCACTGGTAAGTGTAAGTAATTGCCTTTTGAAGTAAATAGAATTAAGTTGTCTAATGTGGAAGCTTTTTGGCAAAGAATCACTTCATCCCCTTCACGCATTCCGTTTTCTTCTGGAGCGCTTGAAGCAAACGAACGTGGGCTAACACGTTTGTAGTACCCTTGTTTTGTAGCAACAACATAGACTTCTTCTTCAGTGACTAACACTTCCGTTTCAATCTTAATCTCTTCAATTTCTGCTTGAATTTGTGTTAAACGAGGAGTTGCGTATTTCTTCTTTAAATCGCGAAGTTCACTCTTCATTACTTGAAGAAGAGTCTTTTCAGATTTTAAGATACTTAAAAAAGTCGCGATTTGCTCATTTAAATCAAGCTTTTCGTTTTGAAGAATCGTAATATCCGTATTCGTTAAACGATATAATTGTAAGCTTACAATCGCTTCAGCTTGAATCATTGTGAAGTCATATGCCTCCACTAAACGTTCTTTAGCATGTTTCTTATCTTTACTGTTACGAATTAATGCGATCACTTCATCAAGAATCGATAAAGCTTTCATTAAACCATCAACGATATGGAGACGATCTTGTGCTTTTTTCAAATCATATTGCGTACGTCTCGTAATCACTTCTTTTTGGAAGTTGATATACGAAGTTAGAATTGTTTTTAATCCTACTTGTACTGGACGGCGATCATCGATAGCGACCATATTGAAGTTATAGTTGACTTGTAAGTCTGTATTCTTTAATAAGTAGTTTAAAATCCCTTCTGCATTGGCTTCTTTCTTCAATTCAACAACGATTTGAAGTCCTGTACGGTCTGATTCGTCACGCACTTCAGCAATCCCGTCAATCTTTTTATTTAAGCGAATTTCATCAATTTTCTTCACTAATAAAGCTTTATTTACTTCATAAGGAATTTCTGTAATGATGATTTGTGTCTTGCCACCTTTAATTGGCTCAATCTTTGTTTTCGAACGAATAACTACTTTACCTCGTCCAGTTTCATATGCTTGTTCCAATTCCTCAATCCCTTGGATAATGCCTCCTGTAGGGAAATCAGGTCCTTTAACAAATTGCATTAACTCTTTTACAGTTGCCTTAGGATGATCAATAGCATGAATCGTCGCATCAATCACTTCTCCTAAGTTATGAGTTGGAATTTCTGTAGCGTAACCAGCCGAAATCCCTGTAGCTCCATTAACAAGAAGGTTTGGATAACGTGCAGGAAGGACAGTTGGTTCTTCTTCTGTATCATCGAAGTTTAAAACAAATTCAACAGTTTGTTTATCTAAATCACGTAATAATTCTTCTGAAATTTTAGAAAGACGAGCTTCCGTGTAACGCATCGCAGCAGCTGGGTCTCCGTCCATACTACCGTTATTCCCGTGCATTTCAATTAACACATCACGCAGCTTCCAGTCTTGACTCATACGAACCATAGCTTCGTATACTGAAGAATCGCCGTGAGGGTGGAAATTACCGATTACATTCCCGACTGTTTTAGCAGATTTACGGAATTGTTTATCACTAGTGTTTCCATCGATTGACATCGCATATAAAATACGACGTTGTACAGGTTTTAACCCATCACGGATATCAGGAAGAGCACGGTCTTGGATAATGTATTTCGAATAACGTCCAAATCGGTCACCCATTACATCTTCCAGATTCAATTCTTGAATATCTTGAATTTGACTCATACTATTCCTCCTCTCCCAATAGCGATAATTGCTCTACATGGTCAATTGCAACATCTTTCTTTACAGAAGGTTGTTTTTTCTCTTCTTTTTTTGGACTTGCAGTAGAACTAATCGCGTTTACATCTGATTCTAAAATACTCTTATCTTCTTCTAGACCAAACTCAACATGGCGCTCAATCCATTTACGACGAGGTTCTACTTTATTCCCCATCAATGTACTTACACGACGTTCTGCTTGTGCTTTATCGTCAATCACTACACGAATTAACGTTCTAGTTTCTGGGTTCATTGTTGTATCCCATAGTTGGTCCGCATTCATTTCACCAAGACCTTTATAACGTTGTAGTAAGTAGCCTTTTCCGACTAATTTAGTCTTTTCTTCAAGTTCTTTTTCTGTCCACGCGTATTCAACAACTTGCTTTTTACCAGTTCCTTTAGAAATCTTATATAAAGGTGGTAACGCAAGATACACTTTGCCAGCTTCAATCAATGGCTTCATGTAACGGTAGAAGAATGTTAATAGTAACACTTGAATGTGGGCACCATCGGTATCCGCATCGGTCATAATAACAATCTTGTCATAGTTACAATCTTCAATCTTGAAGTCACTACCAACACCAGCACCAATCGTATAAATAATTGTATTGATTTCTTCATTCTTAAGAATATCTGAAATCGATGCTTTTTCAGTATTGATGACTTTACCACGCAATGGAAGAATCGCTTGGAACTTACGGTCACGACCTTGTTTTGCAGAACCACCGGCAGAATCTCCCTCTACTAAGTAAAGCTCGTTCTTTTTAGGGTTCTTGCTTTGAGCAGGTGTTAATTTACCAGAAAGAAGAGTTTCTTTCTTCTTACCTTTCTTACCATTACGGCTCTCTTCACGGGCCTTACGACTCGCCTCACGTGCTTCACGTGCCTTAATCGCTTTACGGATTAATTCTTGCGCGATTTCCCCGTTTTCTGTTAAGAAGAAGCCTAGTTGCTCAGAAATCGTATTATCAACAATCCCACGCGCAGCAGGTGTTCCTAGCTTATCTTTTGTTTGTCCTTCAAATTGAAGGATTTCTTCAGGAATACGAAGCGAAATAATCGCTGTTAATCCTTCGCGGACATCGCTACCTTCCAAGTTTTTATCTTTATCTTTTAAAAGACCAACTTTACGAGCATATTCATTAAACGCTTTTGTTAAGGCACTCTTCATTCCCACTTCGTGAGTACCGCCGTCTTTTGTACGAACATTATTGACAAATGATAATACAGTTTCTGAATACCCATCATTGTACTGGAATGCAAACTCTGTCTCTACTCCATCAACTGTGCTGTCAAAATCAACAATTGGTGATAAAGTATCTTTTTCTTCATTCAAATATTTAATGAAATCACGAATCCCTTCTTCATAATGAAAGGTTTCTGATTCACCAGTACGCTCATCTGTTAAAACAATGGTAAGTCCTTTTAGTAAGAACGCAGATTCTCTTAAACGCTCGGCCAGTGTCTCATAGGACCAGTTTGTTGTCGAGAATGTCTTATCGCTTGGAAGGAACGTAACTGTAGTTCCTGATCCACGTCGATTTGTTTTTTCTTTTTTCACCGTTCCAACTGGTTCTCCACCATTTTTAAAGGCTTGTTTATATAAAGTCCCATCTCGTAAAACTTCTACGGTTAACCAATCTGATAAGGCATTTACTACAGAAGCCCCTACCCCGTGAAGACCTCCTGATGTTTTATATCCACCTTGACCAAATTTACCACCAGCATGAAGCACTGTAAAAATCACTTGAATGGTTGGAATCCCAGAAGCATGTTTTCCTGTTGGCATCCCACGACCATTATCTTTTACAGAAAGTGATTGATCTTTATGAATGGTAACTTCAATTTTTGTTGCATAACCAGATAAAGCTTCATCGACTGCGTTATCCACAATCTCGTAAGCTAAATGATGAAGTCCACGGTGGTCAGTCGACCCAATATACATACCAGGACGTTTACGAACGGCTTCAAGACCTTCTAAAACCTGAATCGCATCATCATTATATTGATTCGTCACTTTACTCATTTAATACGCTCCTTTTTTTGTCATCTTATCTATAATACTTGTTTTTCATGAGTTTCGCAAGATTTCTCCTTAGAAACGGCGCTAAATTAACCTTTCTTGCTTAATTTGTATCTACTGTCCAATTTATGTTAAACTGTCACTAGACTGTTTAAAGGAGAAATGAAATTAATGTCATTTACTTTTATTATAGGCGCACTTGTCGCGTATTTGCTTGGTTCAATCCCATCAGGATTATGGATTGGACAATACTTCTTTCAAAAAGACATCCGACAATTCGGAAGTGGAAACTTAGGATCAACGAATGCCTTTCGCGTTCTAGGCAAGAAAGCGGGATCCGTTGTACTCTTTTGCGATGTGTTTAAAGGCTTTTTAGCAATGGTTCTTGCAATGACGGTATTTAAACAAGAAAGTTTATCACCGCTTTGGATTGCATCATTTGCAGTCATCGGTCATACTTTCCCATTGTTTGCATCTTTTAAAGGCGGAAAAGCTGTAGCAACATTCGCAGGAATGATTTTAGCATATCAACCATTACTACTACTCTATGGCTTAATCATTTTCTTAGCCCTACTTGCGATCACTCGTATGGTAAGTCTTACAGCAATGGTCACAATTTCTGCTGGAGTTCTCCTTTCATTATTGTTTAATGATTGGACGTTAACAGCTTTTGCACTTGCGATTGATATTTTTATCATTTATCGTCATCGCTCCAACATTCAACGTATTCTAAACGGTACAGAAAATAAAGTCCCAATGCCTTGGGATAAGCAAAATAAAGACACTAAGTAAATTCTTAGTGTCTTTTCTTTTTATTCAAATACAAAAGTTGCGGTTGATTGATAAGGTTTGTCACTTGTAATGCGTAAAATATTTTTCTTTTCTTCAAGATCTAATGTGGATTCTGTTGCAATATCAGGATATCCATCCCAAGGCTCAAAGCAGATAAATGGAGAATCATCTGCATTCGTCCAAACGCCTAGTGCTTCAATTCCATTAAGATGAACTGTTACACTTCTAGTTCCCTTAGGAGAATACAGCTTTCCTTTAAAGTTTGGAGTGATTGATTTAAATAGCAATACATCATTTGTAAATAAGTCATGACGAAGTGCAAAATCTCCTTGTGTAAAAGGAACTCCTTCCAAGAATGCTAGGTATGGAATTTCAAGATCCAATTTTGAGATAGGAGCATCTGAAGTTAATTGAATATGGTAATTCTCAAAGGTTAATCCTTCTTCTAGCGGAACAGCAAAAGCAGGATGACCACCAATTGCAAAATACAATTCTGGACTAGCCGTTGATATATGGTACGTCAACTCTAAAGAATTCGAATGAAGCGTATATTTTAAACGTAACTCAAATTCAAAAGGATAGGATTCATCAATCATCTCATTTGTTAATAAGAAAGTTGCAAAACGATCCCCTTTTTCTTCTAAGCAAAAAGCATAATCTCTAGCAAATCCATGTTTTCTAGCAGGATATTTCTTACCTTTATAAATAAACGAATTCTCTTTAATAGCTCCGATATTCGGGAACAAAATCGGCGACTGTTTATTCCAATGAATTCCATCTGGTTGATACATATATTCTGTATTTGTCTCTTTCGAAAATACAGAAGTTAGTTCTGCACCAAAGACTTTCACTCCAACTTTTAAACACTCATTTTCAATAAAGATGTTTTCCATTTTAAATCGCCTCTATTTATGCAAATTTCAATTCAGATAACAACGAAGACTTAATGTTTTGATTTTTGATTTTAATATAAGTTCCTTTTGTTCCTAAACTACGACTTTCAATAATACCAGCAGATTCAAGTTTTCTGATTGCATTCACGATTACTGTACGAGTGATATGATACTCTTGAGCAATTTTAAGGGCAGTAAAGCGTAAGTCCATTCCATCAAAAAGTCCAATAATAACTTTGATGGCTTCTAATTCACTGTAAGAAAGTGAATTAAGTGCTAAATGGACATTTTGTTGCTCACGTTTTTCTTGCTCAATTTTACGAGTATACCAGTGAAGCATTTCTGTTCCAATTACTGTTGCTGCATGTTCGGCAAGAATCAGATCATCTGTTGAGAAGGGTTGCCCTTCTTTCCCCATCACTACAAATCCTAACTGTTTACCCGAAGCGTAAATCGGAATCACAGTCGTCATTGCTTCTTGGAAATTTTCATGCACCTCTACTGGGAAGATTGTTAAAGCATCTGTCACAGGAATATTTTCCTTAGTAAATTTTAAGGCAGTCAACTCTTTCATATAAAAATCTGGAAATTGACGGTTGTCCTTGTATTCTTTCATGCGATCGTTATTCACTTGGAACTCATCATGAATACCGAGCATTCTACCTTCTCTTGAAGCAATATACAAATCGACTTTTAGTAAAGAACCTAAAATTTCAGTCAACTTATTAAATGGTAAATCGGCTGTTTCTGAATCTCTCCACACGTTGTCGTATTGTACGATTTCATTAATTTTTCTTAAATCCGCTAATACTGTACGCACAAGTAATTTCTCCTTTTATAAAATATATTTCGTTAAATCTTGATCCTCACGAATTGCGTTTAATTTACTTTCAACATATTGTTCTGTAATTTGAATACTTCCCATTTGCATTGAAGGAGCTTCAAATAATAACTCCTCTAGTACTGTTTCTAAAATTGTATGAAGACGACGTGCGCCGATATTTTCCATTGTGCTGTTCACTTCAAATGCAATTTCAGCCAGTTTAGATACTGCTTCTTTTGTAAAGACGATTTCAACATTTTCTGTTGCTAATAATGCTTTGTATTGTTTTAACAATGCGTTCTTTGGCTCTGTTAAAATACGTTCAAAATCTTCTTTTGATAAATCTTGTAATTCAACACGGATTGGGAAACGTCCTTGCAATTCCGGCATTAAATCACTTGGTTTAGCAACGTGGAAGGCACCTGAAGCAATAAACAAGATATGGTCCGTATTAATGACACCGTACTTCGTATTTACTTGGCTCCCTTCAACAATCGGTAAGATGTCTCGTTGAACACCTTCACGAGAAACCTCACCGCCGTTATGGCCCTTAGCAGCAATCTTATCAATCTCATCGATAAAGATAATTCCAGAAGTTTCAGCTAGTTTAAGAGCTTCTGCATGCATATCTTCTTGATTGATTAAGTTGTTAGCTTCTTCTTCTGTTAATAGTTCTAAAGCTTCTTTTACTGTCACAGTACGGCTAATTTTCTTCTTAGGAGTCATTTGATCAAGAACCGATTGAATTTGCATCATTTGCTCCATTTGATTACCAGACCCTGCCATACGCATTGGTTTCTCTGTTAATTCAATCGTCACTTCTTTTGAATCAAGTAGGCCATTTCTTAATTGTTGCTCAATGTCACGGCGTTTTTGAGCAATTTCCTCAGTGACTTCTTCTTTCATTTCAGGTTCAAAACCAGGATTTTGAATCCCCATTTGTTGGAACATACTAAAGAGTGAATCTTGTTGTGGATTCGAAACCTTTTTCATAATGCCAGGTTTCAAAATCTTCGCTAATTTCTTAACAGCCTTATCAAAAGCTTGTGGTTTCACTTCTTCTTGTTTTAATTTTGTAACGATTTGAATCGCATTTTCTACTAAATCGCGAACCATTGATTCTACATCACGTCCAACATAACCCACTTCAGTAAATTTAGTGGCTTCCACTTTTGCAAATGGTGCATCGACTAATTTCGCAAGACGACGGGCTAATTCCGTTTTACCAACCCCGGTAGGTCCAATCATTAATAGATTTTTTGGAGTCACTTCTTTCTTCATGTCTTCGTCTAATAACAAACGACGGTAGCGATTTCGAAGAGCCACCGCTAAAGCACGTTTAGCGTCATGTTGACCAACGATGAATTGATCTAATTCAGACACTACTTCTCTAGGTGTTTTACTAATATTTGCTTGCATATATCCACTTCCTTACGCTAACGTTTCAGTGATGATATTATCATTTGTAAAAATATCAATCTCTGAAGCGATTTTTAAACTTTCACGAGCGATATCTTCTGCTGTTAAATTCGAATCTCCAAATCTTAGGAGTCCTCTAGCAGCTGATAAAGCATAGTTTCCACCAGACCCAATTGTTAGAATGCCATCATCTGGTTCAATGACTTCGCCTGTCCCTGAAACAAGTAGCACTTGTTCTTTATTCATTACGATTAACATCGCTTCTAATTTTTGTAAACCACGGTCACTTCTCCATTGCTTTGCCATTTCAATAGCTGCACGTTGTAAGTTCCCTTTAAATTGTTTGAGTTTATCTTCAAACATTTCTTCTAATGTGATTGCATCGGCAACCCCTCCTGCAAATCCAACAAGTACTTGATTGTCGAAAATACGACGGATTTTACGAGCGGTTCCTTTCATGATGACTTTTTCACCCATTGTTACTTGGCCGTCGCCAGCCATCGCAACTTGATTATCTTTTTTTACTGCACAAATTGTAGTCATGATTTTCCTCCATTATTCTTTTTAAAGGTACTTGCATCAAATTCACTCTTCCCAGCTTTAGACCTTGGAAAATATAATTGGTAATTTTGTTGAAGAGCTTCCTTCGTAACATGCGTATAGATTTGAGTCGAACTGAGACTTACATGTCCTAAGAGTTCTTGCACTGTTCGCATATCTGCTCCGTTATTTAGCAGATGGGTCGCAAACGTATGTCTAAGCATATGCGGATGAATCTTTAACGTAAGGCCACTTTCTTGAATCAGTTTCTCTAAAATATATCGAACCCCGTTTGTTGTTAGTGGATCTCCTAAGTGATTTACAAACACAAAGGAATGGTCTTTACGCTCTTTAGCCATCAAATCTTTACGCCCTTCTTCAAGAAAGGTCTCTAAAGCTGTTCTAGCAAAGTCCCCAATAGGAACGTAACGTTCTTTGGATCCTTTACCGATAACCAGAATAATACTATTTTCAAGGTCTAATTGCCCAAGAGTTAAATTTGTTAACTCACTGACACGCATACCTGTAGCATATAATACTTCTACTAAAGCTTTATTTCGTTGGTCTAAAGACTGATTTCCATCAATAGAATCGATAAATTTCTCAATCTCATCTTCATAGAAAAATTCTGGCAATCGCATTTTACCTTTCTTGTAGCTGACAGAAGCGAACGGATTCGTTTCAACAACGCCTCTTTCAACAAGAAAATGATAAAATGACCTTAAACTCGAGAGGAAACGAGAAATACTCGAACGGTTATAGTTCTCACGGTGTAATACCCCAAGATAAATTCGAACATCTACAACAGTGACATCATTCCAAGAATTAATCGGAACTTCTGTTAAATAGTCAAAGAAATGTTGAATATCACGTTCATACGCATGAATCGTCTCTGGCGAATAACGTCGTTCAACTTTTAAATACGTTA
>CAUUUT010000019.1:0-13036 GCA_963548485.1 uncultured Streptococcus sp. | reverse complement strand
CCGTGCGCCACGGCTTCCTTGATACTGTACTGATTATCCACCACAAACGGCTGCCTACTCATAAACTCCGGCTCCCGTAACTGCTTCAACAAAAACTTATGCAGCGACGACTGACTCCCCTTGGAAATATACCGTTCCTCGTTCAAGTCAGCGAGCGTGCAGTGGCCGCTTTTAGCCAGCGGATGATCCGCCTTACAAATGACAATGAGCGAATCCTCGTAGACCGTCGTACTCGCGAATTGCTTCGTATCGACTGGAATATATTCCGAGAAGAACGCTAGCTGGATTTTCCGGGCTTCGAGGTCCGCTAAAATCACCTTCGAGCGGTCGACCTTAATGGATACCTGATGGTCGGGGAAGGCGTCGTTTAATAGCGGCAGAAGGGCAGGGAGAATTGTCGATCCGATAAACGGAGTCGCTCCGATAATAATCGAACGACTCGTCGTATCGGCCAATTCCCGTAGCGCATTCAAGCCACCATTCATCGTTGCGACCACCTTCTTGGCCGTCTCGTAGAACAGCTTGCCGTATTCAGTCAGCGTGAAGCTCTTATGCGTGCGCTCAATCAGCGGATACCCGAGCTCTTCCTCCAGGCCCTTGATTTGTTTCGTGACATTTGGTTGCGAAGTATAGAGTTCCTCGGCGGTTTTCGTAAAGCTCATCGTCTCGCAGAGGGTTTTAAAGGTTTGTAATTTATCGATATTCATGACATCCCGCCTTTCCCCACTAGTATATCATAATCATTCTAATTTGTTATACAAATGCATAACAAAACGGAATGCAAAACGTCAAAAAGTGAATTGGACGCATCCAATTATTCTCAGTACACTGTATGTAACGTCAAGGACGAAAAAATAACAAACGAAAGGTGATTATTATCATGAGTAAAGATAAAAACAAAAAATCCGCGCTGTGGGGCATTCTTCTCGCATTAGCAGCATTCCTCATTATCGTATTTATGCCGCCAATGGAAGGACTCTCAGTCGCAGCACAACGTAGTTTGGCTATCTTTGTATCAGCACTTATTTTATGGATTGCAAAACCAATTCCAATTTATCAAACATCCATTATAGCCGTATTACTACTTCCATTAATTGGAGTCGTTGAAAAGCAAAAAGAAGCGTTTGGAACTTTAGGGTACGACATCATCTGGTTAATGGTAGCCGCATTCGTATTAACATCAGCCATCAGCGAAACGAACCTCGGTAAACGTATTGCGCTCTCAATGGTCGTGAAATTCGGACGCACGAAGGTACAGACACTTGCCGTATTACTAGCGGTAAACTTCATCCTAGCGTTCTTCGTACCATCAACAACAGCTCGTGCTTCATTAATCTTGCCAATCTCAATCGTATTATTACAAATTTACAATGAGCTTCCAGGAGAATCGAACTTCGGGAAATTAATGATGTTACAAAACGTTCAAAACAACGCGTTCGCAACATCAATGGTTATGACAGCAACATCAGCACAAGTAATTGCAATTGGTTTCATCAACAAACAAACAGGATCAAACCTTGGCTACATGGACTGGTTAATCGTTTCAATGCCACAAGCGATTCTTACAGCCGTAATCATCTTCTTTATCGGTGTGAAATTATACAAAGTTGGTAAAGAAGCCGGCGAAGAAGCAATGGCAAACGTAAAAGAAACGTTGAAGAAACAATTAGCAGACTTAGGACCAACTTCCCCTGAAGAAAAACGTGTCGGAATCATCTTCCTTATCACTTTAATCTTATGGGCAACTGGAGACATCCAAAAGAAATATCTAGGATTCTCAATCTCAACAGAACAAACAGCCGTATTAAGTATGTTACTCTGCTTACTACCAGGTATCGGTGTATTAACTTGGAAACAAGCGAAAATCAAATGGGACTTAATGATCTTCTCTGCAGGGGCATATGCCGTAGGGAACGCATTTGACAACACAGGCGGAGCTGAGTGGATGATTACAAACTTAGTAAACGCCATCGGTTTAGACAAATTAAACCACGCTGCAGTTGCAGTCATCTTAATCTTCATCACTGTCTTCTCACACTTAATCTTCACAAGTAAGACAGTACGTACAACGATTTTAATTCCAGCGATTATCTCAATCGCAACAACAGTCGGCATGAACCCAGTGTCACTTGCATTAACATGTTCACTCGGGATTGCGACAACCATCACTTTACCACCACACTCTAAAGTAAACACATTGTACTTCGGTACAGGCTACTTCAGCGTATTAGACGAATTGAAATTCGGATTACTAGCCTGCTTAGTACACTCAATCATCCTATCAGGAATGTACTTCGCTTGGATCCAATTCATCTACTAATCAGGAGGGTAAACTATGAAAAAGAAAATCATCGTAGCGATTGCGGACGGTGTGGGAGATCGCCCCAACGTGGAGCTTGGCGGTTTAACTCCGTTGCAATACGCGAAAACACCTCACCTCGATCAACTTGCTAAAGAAGGCATGACAGGGATTATGGACCTCATCTCACCAGGGATTACGGTTGGGACGGATATGGGTCATTTAATCTTATTCGGAAATCCTTCAGTCAACTACCCAGGGCGCGGGCCAATGGAAGCGGCAGGGGTTGGCATGGACTTACAACCAGGAGACGTGGCCTTCAGATGTAACTTCGCGACACGTGGCGACAATAATATCGTCATCGATCGTCGTGCAGGACGTATTCGTGAACGCACCAATGAACTCGCAGAAATCATCAACGGCCTACAAATTGAAGACGTAACGTTCTTATTCAAAGAAGCAACAGAACATAGAGCCGTATTAGTAATGCGCGGAGAAGGCCTTAGCGCTAAAGTTACAGACACAGATCCAAAGGCGCCAAACGATGGCCATCCATTTAAACAAGCATTGCCAAAAGACGACAGTCCAGAAGCTGCCAAAACAGCGCGCATCTTGAATGAGTTTCTTGAAGTGATTTACCCACTGATGGACCAACATGACGTTAACGTGGAACGTCGCGCAAACGGACAATTACCAGCGAACTTCGTGATTACACGTGGGGCTGGGCAATTCTCAGTCATCGACCGCCTTGGCGAACAATTCGGCTATAAGGCTGCAGTCGTGGCAGGGGAAGATACCGTTCTTGGAGTCGGTCGCTTATCTGGATATGACGTTTATAAGGAAGACTCGTTCACAGGAAACATGGATACAAATGTGAGACGTAAAGCTGAAAAAGCGTTAGAAATGATCCAAGATCACGACTTAGTGTACGTTCACTTGAAAGTGACAGACGTCAAAGGCCATGACAATAAACCATTCGAGAAAGCCCAAGGAATCGAGCTCTTCGATGAAATGGTCGGCATCTTAATGGAAAACAGACCTGAGAATACCCTCATTGCGCTTTGTGCAGACCACTCAACACCTTGCGAAAAAGGCGAACATAGTGGCGAGCCTGTGCCAATCGTCATCTCAGGACCTGGAGTGCGTCAGGATAAAGTCGAACACTACGACGAAATCTCTTGTGCTGAAGGAGCCATCAACCGCATCAAAGGTCGCGAATTCGTCTGGACACTGCTAGATTACTTAGAAGTAGTGCCGAAACAGGGGAACTAAACAACAATAGAATAAACTAAAAAACCGGGGTGTGTGCCTCGGTTTTTTGTTGCGTAAAAGGCCGATTTTCTGACAAAAATATGCAAATTAACGGAAAATAAGACTAAAAAATTAAAAATAAGTTTTCCGAATAAGTTAGGAAAATTTCCTATGATTGATCTTATGGAATATAAAAATAAGACATTACTATATAAAAGATGATGTATCGAAAAAGTAGTGCTAAGAGAGGTGTTTTAAGCAGAGCTTGATTGAAATAATTGATTTTACATATTTTTATCGTAATTAGTAACTATCAGCAAGAGAGAAATGACTATTTTGCAACTAATATTATATATTTTTGAACGATTATATTTACTATTTAAATGGCGTTTTATAAGCGCGAAAAATTGATACAAAAAATCAAAATGTAACATATATGCTACAGTAGCATATATGTTACATTTTAAAAAATAAAAGACGGAGATATTGATTTTGATTCTACTAAGATATAAAGGTGAGAAAAACAGGAAAATTAATAAAAATTCATATTGAATTCAAGAATTTATCAGAGTAAAATGAAAGCGTATAACAAAGCTAATTTTAGGGGAGATAATATGGCAAAATATGTGTTAGGTTTAGATATTGGTATCGGTTCAGTAGGTGTAGGGTTAATTGAAAAGGAAACAGGGGAGATTATTCATAAAAGTGTGAACCTATTCCCTTCTGGAGATGCTGCAAGTAATGTGGAACGTAGAGGGTTCCGTGGAGCAAAGCGTATCAAAAGAAGAAAAACACATCGTATTAAAAGAACTGAAGATTTGTTCGACAAGTACGATATTGATGTAGATTTACATTCTGTACCGATTAATTTGAACCCATACGAAATCCGAGTTCGTGGGTTGAATGAAAAGCTCTCATTAACAGAATTATTTGTAGCGCTGAAGAATATGGTAAAACATCGCGGTATCAGCTATTTAGATGATGCGATTGATGAAGATAATGCAGCAACGTCTGGTTCTGATTACAAAAAAGCTATTGAAATTAATGCGAGAGAATTAAAAAACAAAACTCCAGGTGAAATCCAGCTAGAACGTCTTGAAAAATATGGACAAGTACGTGGAGACTTCTCCGTGAAACTAGAAGACGGAACTGAAAGAAGACTCATCAATGTTTTCTCTACCTCAGAATATAGAAAAGAGGCTGAACGTATCTTAAAAACACAGCAACAATTCTATCCAGAATTAACGGATGAGTTTATTGCTGACTATTTAGAAATTTTAACGAAAAAGAGAAAATACTATCACGGACCAGGGAATGAAAAGTCTAGAACGGATTATGGTAGATATCGTACCAATGGAGAAACGTTAGATAATATTTTCAGTATTTTGATTGGGAAATGTACTTATTATCCAGACGAATTTCGTGCAGCGAAGGCTTCTTACAGTGCACAAGAATTTAATCTTTTGAATGACCTTAATAACTTAACTGTTCCAACAGAAACGAAGAAGTTGAGTTTAGAGCAAAAAGAAGAAATCATTCAATTTGTCAAAGACGCTAAAACCTGTGGAGCGAAAAACATTCTATCAAAAATCGCGAAAATGATTGGGTGTAAGGCAGACGATATAACGGGAGTACGTGAAGATAAAGATCATAAAGCAGAGATGCATAGCTTTGAAGCGTACAGAAAGATGAAACAACTAGAAACAATCGATGTCACTGCTTTAACAAGAGAGCAACTTGACCAGCTAGGACGTATCTTAACCCTAAACACTGAACGTGAAGGAATCTTGGAATCTATTCACGAATATTTACCAGATACATTTACGAACGAACAAATTGATGAATTGATTCAGTTTAGAAAGAAAAATACTACGCTATTGAATAAGGGATGGCATAGTTTTTCTCTCAAATTGTTAAATGAATTAATTCCAGAATTGTATCATACGTCTGAAGAGCAAATGACCATTCTAACTCGTTTAGGAAAACAAAAGCCTAAGAATGAATCTGCTAAAACAAAATATATTGACGGTGAATTAATTGCTGAGGAAATTTATAATCCAGTTGTGGCAAAAGCAGTACGACAAACGATTAAAATCGTGAACAAAATTCTTCAGAAACATGGAGAGATTGATACGATTGTGGTCGAAATGGCTCGTGATAAAAACGATGAGGATCAAAAGAAGAGAATTCAAGAAGGACAAAAGAAGAACAAGAACGAAAAAGATGCTGCCATTTTAGCTGCAGCAATGGACTACTCTAATTCAAAAGAGCTTCCTTCTACTGTGTTCCACGGGCATAAAGATTTGGCACTTAAGATTAGACTTTGGTACCAACAAGAAAAACGTTGCGCGTATTCAGGAAGAGAAATTCCAATTGCCCAATTAATTAACAATCAAGGTGGATATGAAATCGACCATATTCTTCCATTGTCATTAACTTTTGATGATGGCTTAGATAATAAAGTATTAGTAGAACACACTGCTAACCAAGAAAAAGGGCAAAGAACGCCATTTCAAGCAATGCCTTTATTAACGAATTCATGGTCTTGGGGTGAATTCAAGCACTATGTGATTAATAATAGCCGCTTTAGTAAGAAAAAACGTGAATACTTATTATTTGAGGAAGACATTAATAAATTTGAAGTGCGTTCGAAATTCATTGCCCGTAATCTAGTAGATACAAGATACGCTTCTCGTGTTGTTTTAAATGCACTGCAAGACTTCTTTAAACAAAGAGGCGCTAATACGAAAATTGCAGTAGTAAGAGGGCAGTTCACTGCTCAGTTAAGAAGAAAATGGGGAATTGAAAAGACTCGTGACACTTACCACCACCATGCGATAGATGCTCTTGTGATTGCCGCATCTAGTCAGTTGAAATTATGGAGAAAAACAAAGAATACGTTGATTCGTTACAGTGAGAATGAATTGTTAGATACTGAGACTGGAGAATTGATTTCAGATGATCAATACAAAGAAAATGTGTTCCAAGCTCCATATGATAACTTTACAAAAGTGTTAAAATCTAAAGAGCTTGAAGATTCTATTTTATTTGCATACCAACAAGATTCTAAAGTAAACAGAAAAATCTCTGATGCTACGATTTATACAACAAGAAAACGTGGAAATGAAGAAATTACTGTTGCGAAAATTAAAGATATTTATTCGATTGAGGGGTATGATGAGTTCCAAAAAGTTTACCAAAAAGACCCAAGCAAGTTCCTAATGGCGCAACATGACCCTGTTACTTTTGAAAAAGTAATAAAAGTTATTTTAGAGACTTATCCAGATAAAGAAATTAATGAAAACGGGAAGGAAGTTAAAGTTAGTCCGTTTAAAAAATATTATGATGAACATGGATTTGTCAGAAAATATAGCCGAAAAGGAAACGGGCCAGTTATTAAGCAATTAAAATATTTAGATAAGGCTGTTGGAAAACATATCGATATTACACCTGAAAATAGTTCGAGAACCGTTGCACTTAAATCGTTGAAGCCGTGGAGAGCGGATGTTTACTTTAATCCAGAAACGAAACGATACGAAATAATGGGGTTGAAGTATTCTGATTTAAGATTCCAAAAAGGTGGAAACTATGGAATAACAGAAAAAGAGTATTTAAAAATAAAAAAAGATGAAGGCATATCTGACAACGCAGAATTTAAATTTAGTCTGTATAAAAATGATCTACTTATCGTAAAAGATACTGTTGAGAATAAGCAGGAGATCTTTAGATTCCTTTCTCGGACAGGGGTAAATAAAAATTATGTTGAATTAAAACCTTATGACAAAGCTAAGTTCGAATCAAAAGAAGAACTATTTAAATTCGGTAAGGTTGCCCCATCCGGACAATTTGTCAAAACTTTAAGCATGGACAATATTTCGTTATATAAGGTTGAAACAAATGTTTTGGGCCGTAAATTTATTATCAAACAAGAAGGAGAAAACCCTCAATTAACGTTCAGAAACTTTTAAATAGGGGTTGAAAAAAGCGTTTGCAAGGTGTAGAATAGTGTTTGTAAGGGACGCCTTACATAGTTACTTAAATCTTGCTGAAGCTACAAAAATAAGGCTTCATGCCGAAATCGAAACCCCACCATTTGGTGGGGTTTTTTCGTGCTATAAAAAGGAGAATGAATATGACTTGGAGAACAGTACATGTCAGGGATAGTGAGTAAATGCGACTGAAATTGGATAATTTACTGATTAAAAAACATGGCATGGAAGTAACAATTCCATTAAGTGATATCTCAATGGTCGTTGCTGAAGGTGGAGATACCATCGTTACATTGAGGTTACTAAGTGCATTTAGTAAGTACAATGTTGTACTAGTTGTTTGTGACCAGAATCATTTACCAACTGGAATTTATTTGGCACAGAATGGACATTTTAGAGCGTATAAAAAACAGTTGAATCAATTAGGTTGGACAGATAAACAAAAAGATAAGATGTGGCAGACGATTACATATATGAAAATAGCCAATCAGTTAGATTTACTCATTACCTTAGATAAGAGTGATGAGAGTATTAAATTATTAGCTGACTATTTGAATCATATTGAACCAGGAGATAAAACCAATCGAGAAGGGCATGCTGCGAAAGTGTATTTCAATGAATTATTTGGTAAGAAATTCATCCGAGTCACTCAACAAGAAGCGGATGTGATTAATGCAGGATTAAATTACGGATATGCAATTGTGAGAGCGCAAATGGCCAGAATTGTTACAGGATATGGATTAAATCCAATAGTGGGAGTGTTTCATAAGAATGAGTATAATTCCTTTAATCTTGTAGATGATTTAATGGAACCTTTTCGACAGATTGTTGACTACTGGGTGTACTCCAACTTGCAGGATGCAGATTATTTAAAATATTCTCATCGTTTGGAATTGGTAAACCTATTGAATGCCAGAGTCAAATTTGGCAATGAAAATTGTGCTGTGGTAAATGCGATGGATAAATATGTGAAAGAATTTATGCGAAATATGGATTCAAAAGTGATTCAGTGGAAAAATTATCCAATTGTGTCCAGTTTAGAATGGGAGAAAGTAAATGAGGTATGATGCGTTGAGATTAGTTTGTTTTTTTGATTTACCGATGGAGACTCCTAAAGAAAAGAGAATTTACCGTCAATTTCGTAAAGAACTTATTTCTTGTGGGTTTGAGATGCTACAGTTTTCAGTCTATTATCGCACTTGTCCAAATCGGAGTTTCGCGAATAAATTTTATAAACGGATTCAAAGTTGTAATTTACCAGATGGGAATGTCAGGATTTTGGCGGTTACGGAAAAACAATTTTCAGAGATGGTATTAGTTACAGGTGGAAAGACGAGACAGGAAGTAATCGTCGGAGATAAGAAGTTGGTGACTATATGAAGTGGAAGATTAGTCATCCGTATAATGATTTTGTTGAAATTGAAGTTGGACAATATACACAGGTTGTTGGGCTGAATCAAGAACTAAAATATTATATATGGCTTTTGTTAAATTGGTATTTTGGCGGTAAAAAATACACGGAGAATGATTTATCTTTGTTTGATTTTGAAGAGCCTTTAATACAGTCAGAAGAAAAGATTCTTAATCGAAAAGAATTCAAATTGATTACGATTGAGCGAGCAGAAGACCTCCATGAGCAACTTTCTTTTAAAAAGGGAACAATTGCTTATGAATATTTATTACAGATTTTGAATCGAGTAGAACTCACTAGTCATATTGAGAAATTAAATGACACTTTAGAACAATTGTCGATTGAGATTAATAAAGCGGCACAAGTTGAAGTAAAGGATATTTTGTATAAGACAGATGTTGTCGATTTTGTGAAAGAGACGATCATAAAAAATCATCTGATTCAGTTAGTAGAACGTGAAGGAGTGGCCGTTTCTAATGAACTAATTGAAAATGAAAGTAAATTTTTAATTCTATTAAGTATGTTGAAACGAATATTAGAAGAGAGTCCGGATAAATATTTACTGTTGATAAAAAATGCGGAAGAGTATATTTCAAAAAGAAATTATCAACGAATTGTAGAACGGTTAATAAGAGGTACTGATTTATACGGAAATCTATTTGTGCTTAATTTTATAACAATCGGTGGTAGTGTCGCCTTACTTCCGAATTTAGTGGAATGTATCAATATAATTGGAGATCATATTGAATCACTCCCTGAGTTAGATTTTATTTATAGTAGATATCGTAAACATTATCCGTTAAGTGATGTGCCGTCGGAAGAGAAATTTAGGAATAGTTTGTCTAAAGTTTGTAGTTTTCTACTTGCAAAAGAAATTGGAGAATTTAGTTTTTCAGTAAAGGATAAGATCACATTGAAAGTGTTAAACCAACTATTTTCGTTTGAGACGATTGAAATTAATGTAGAATCACCGATTCAATTATTATCAGAATACACTTTAGAAGATTGACAATTTGGGGGACTCCAATCATAATGAACTTGAGAGGCAAAAATCGATTTTCTAATTTGAGGTTTTTGTATTCTCAAGATTTAAGTAACTATAAAACTAACAGCCCAATCAATATGTTCATCGTTCAGTTTTTGTATTCTCAAGATTTAAGTAACTATAAAACACGGATATTACTACATGAGGAATCGAACCCGTTTTTGTATTCTCAAGATTTAAGTAACTATAAAACACCCTTTAACTCTGTATTCGAGGTCGCGTGTTTTTGTATTCTCAAGATTTAAGTAACTATAAAACCTTGTTCTGTAGAAGTCATTAATGTACGAGGTTTTTGTATTCTCAAGATTTAAGTAACTATAAAACAGGAGGCTCATACCTTCGCATTAGACGTGTGTTTTTGTATTCTCAAGATTTAAGTAACTATAAAACCAGCAACTGAACGGTTATCATCTAATTTATGTTTTTGTATTCTCAAGATTTAAGTAACTATAAAACTTAATATTTGATGGAGGTAGAACATGACGGGTTTTTGTATTCTCAAGATTTAAGTAACTATAAAACGGCGAGGGCTTTCTGTAACTGTTCCGTAGTGTTTTTGTATTCTCAAGATTTAAGTAACTATATAGATCTATGCATTGGACTAAACCTCCAATGCTTTTTCTTTCCCACCTATGCTATAATAATCTTGAATAGAGAAGGTTTTCATGATTGGAGGAGAGAATATGAAGGGTAGACAATTATTTGCATCAGCGCTTTGTGTGTTGGCGCTGGCGGCGTGTAACAAGAAGCCGGAAGAAGCGACAACCCAGGCACCAACGACGGTTCAAGCGACGACGGTAGCACCGACAACCGTAGCAGAAGAGCACGCGACGTATTTTGAGATGTTGCAACTGGCGTATAATGTGGCGGCCAAGGATGCCGATATCACAGAAGGGTTAGCGGCGGCCAAGAAGGTGCGTGACGAGATGTTTGCGCAATATCCAAGCGACAAGGATGACATCGACAATGCCTATTCGGACTTGGAGCTCTTGGTTCGTTTTAATGCGACTGGATTTAGCGACTTCATGAAGCGTTGGAATGCGTCGACTGGGCAAAGTTTCGAGGCTTTGCACGAAGCGATTCACATGGACGGGGCGACACTTGATGGCGAGAAAATCAAATGGAATATGATGGGCGTCGTGGCTTCTAACGACTACGATGTGATCGTGGTGGAGGCGTATCTGGACGATACGAAGAAAGAGGCGTTCCTCTTTGGGTACGAAGACGGAGAGCCACTGGTGCTTCATGCGACAAATGTGACGCGTGAGACACTCTCGAAAGCAGCGTTTCAAGTTGTGAAGGACGCTGATTTACTAAAAGGTTTTACGGATAACGCGACATGGAAAGCGACGGCGGAGGCTTCTGCGAACCAGTCGATTGCGGATGCGATGGCCATTTACGCGCGTAAGAGAGGCGAAATCTATGAGCGCACGAGTCCAGCGACACAGCGCGAGTATTATGATTTAGCCGTTCCAGACCAGCTTTTCAAATATGCGACGGTATCTGGCAAGAAGGCGAATTTCAAGTGGGGAGGGCTGACCTTCCAATCAGGAGGCGTCCCTTATGAAATCGTGGAGTGTTATGTGTCTGAATCAGGGATGACGGTCATCGTATTTGCCAAAAATGAAGGCATCAATGTCGTGTTAATCGGCGAGAAAGAGCCCGAGACCAAGACGAACGCGGACGGAACAATCAAGTCCAGCGTCGTGAACCTCGAACCGTACAATAACGAAACATTATCAAACGTACTGTGGTAAGACAGGAGAAGAAGAATGACAGAAGTACAACAACTCGAACAACTAATGAATGAGATGCTGCCGGGATTGCAGCTCTTTGCTAGAGACATCAACCTCACGCCGGAAGAAGCGGCGAAGTTCCAGGTGGGGCAGATCGTGCGTAACGCAGCCTTTACCGACGCGACGAGCCGGGTGGGCGGCATGGTGACGACGCACCGTTTCAGCATTTTATCCAATCACCTCTTTGACTTGACGAAGGCAGAGCACGGCACCAACTGGGGGCTACACGTTGCGAACCGCGACAGCCACTTCAAGGTGCTGGACATTTACGAGCATGAAGGGAAGACGCAGATTCTCCTCTTGCATTTGCCGGACGATTATCGTTGGAAATGGATGGAGCATGTGAACCTGGATCTGCCGGTGGACATCGTAGCCGACAGCAGAGAGCGATTCGCCTCCAAGGCCCACGCCGAACCGATTCCAGAGGTGACAAGTCCGGAGTGGCTTGACCGATGCGGTTTTGCGCCAGGACTCGACATCAAAGGCGAACTCTTCCCAAATGAAATTCCAATCGCAAGCCAGATGCAAAAAGTAAAAGACGCCTCTTTCCGCAACTTCTACCATCAACTCGTCTACGTTCGCTGCGCAGCGTTAATCGAAGACGTGATGCCAGAAGTAGCCAAGGCCGGCGACACGGGGCTTGTCCTCTACGGATATATCGACGAAGAGGCAGGAGTATCGTTTCAACCGCTATGGATTGCAAAAGAAGGCGAAACAACGCTAGACATGCGCCTCATCCCAGAAGAAACGATGTATCTGATCCGTCTAGCGAACCTCGACGACTGCGAATTCTGTTCGATGAAATGGATTGAAGTCGATCCGTATATTGTCGACCGTGCAAGACGCGTCATTGCTGAAGTATATGACACAAAGAGCAAGGAAAAAGAAGAGACACGTACCTTCCAAGGACTCGACCGATTCCGCCGCCGCGAGCATCCCGATGACTTTGGCGTAGCTTTCTACTACGAAGACAAGACGAAGGATCCCGAACGCTTGTGGGTCCGCATCTCGCGCGTGGAAGGCAACCAATGCTTCGGCACGCTCTTGATGGACTCGAAGCATCCAGACGGACTAAAAGAGGGCGGCGAGATTATGTTCCGCGTCCTTCAGAACGAAAACGGCGAGCTCGAAGTTGTGTCAGTGCAACCGTAAGAAAATTGACAAAAGGGTAGAGCCGAAGGCTTCCTTTTACCTTTCGGATATCTTCATAGTAAAGGAAATAACTGTACCGGCAAGAGCCAAGGT
>CAUUUT010000018.1:0-15625 GCA_963548485.1 uncultured Streptococcus sp. | reverse complement strand
GGGCCACGTCTCTTTAAACAGGTCCGTGGAGAGTCAAATGATCAGCTGACACTTCATCGTGAGCGAAAATCGTTTGGGACTGAACGAACCTTATTAAAGGACACAACGGACCATGGAATTCTGACAGGGTATTTAGATAGTTTTTCAGAAGAGTTAGAGAGGATGCTAAAAAAGAGAAGTTTAGCAGCTAGAACCGTCACGCTTAAATTAAGAGATTCGGAATTTAATACAATCACTAAGAGTGTTACATTACGTGATTACTTTAATAAAAAAGAGGAAATCTATCCGATTGCATTACAATTATTCGAAGAAACAATGGAGGAAAGCCCGATAAGGCTGATAGGACTCACCGTTTCGCATCTTGAAAAGACAGATAAAATCTATAAGCAACTAAAACTGTTTTAAAATAATAGTACAGTTTTCACACGAGTACTAGTACAGTTTAATTGTGAAAATAAACAATTTCGTTACTGAAAATATATGAAAACAGAAAAACGATTGAACAAATAAGAATAAAAAAAGACTTTATTTATCGTAAGATAGTGGGAGTTTTTTCACAAAGTTAACAGAAACGCTCTATAAAGTCTTCTTTACTTGCATAATTCACAAAAGTTTGTTAAATTATTATACGATAGCAGACGAAATAGTACAGTTTTTACTACCTGTTTTTTCTGTTAAGCACAATTTCTTATAGAAAAGGGGAAAAAAGAAGTATGGCAACGAAGAAAAAATTCAATCTCGATGCACTTTTCACACCAAATAACACGAACTTTGAAATGGTTCAAGTGTTAGACGCAGAAGGAAAAGTTGTAAATCCTGACTTAGTACCAGATTTATCTGACGATGAATTAGTTGAATTAATGACAGACATGGTATGGTCACGTATTTTACACGAACGTTCAACTGCATTAAACCGTCAAGGACGTTTAGGTTTCTACGCTCCAACAGCTGGACAAGAAGCTTCACAATTAGCTTCTATCAAAGCGATTGAGAAAGACGACGTTCTATTACCTGGTTACCGTGATGTACCACAATTAGTAAAACACGGTTTACCATTATCACAAGCATTCTTATGGTCTCGTGGACATGTTGCAGGTAACATGTACCCAGAATCATTAAAAGCTTTACCACCACAAATCATCATCGGCGCACAATATGTACAAGCTGCTGGTGTTGCTTTAGGTCTTAAAAAACGTGGTAAGAAAAACGTTGCTGTAACGTATACTGGTGATGGAGGATCTTCACAAGGAGACTTCTACGAAGGAATTAACTATGCTGGTGCGTATAAAGCTCCTGCAGTATTCTTTATCCAAAACAATGGTTGGGCAATTTCAACTCCTCGTGAGTTACAAACAGCTGCTCCAACATTAGCTCAAAAAGCAGTTGCTGCTGGTATCCCTGGTATCCAAGTAGATGGTATGGACCCATTAGCAGTTTACGCTGTAACTAAAAAAGCTCGTGAATACGCAGTTGCTGGAAACGGTCCTGTGTTAATCGAAACAATCTGCTTCCGTTATGGTCCTCATACATTATCAGGTGACGATCCAACTCGTTACCAACCAGAAGGAATTCAAGATGAATGGGCTAAGAAAGATCCATTAATTCGTTTCCGTAACTACCTAACAGCTAAAGGCTTATGGTCAGAAGAAAAAGAAAACGAAGTAATCGAAGCAACTAAAGAAGAAATCAAAGAAGCGATTAAAGAGGCTGACAAACAACCTAAACAAAAAGTTTCATTCTTCTTAGAAACAATGTTTGAAGAACCAACAAACGTTATTAAAGAACAAATCGAACACTTTAAAGCAAAGGAGAATAAATAATTATGGCACAAATGACAATGATTCAAGCCATCACTGATGCATTGGCTGTTGAATTAAAACGTGATGAAAATGTCCTAATTTTCGGGGAAGACGTTGGTAAAAACGGTGGGGTTTTCCGTGCGACTCAAGGGCTTCAAGATGAATTCGGTGAAGACCGCGTGTTCAATACTCCTTTAGCAGAATCTGGTATCGGTGGTTTAGCTATCGGTTTAGCATTAGAAGGTTACCGTCCAGTTCCTGAAATCCAATTCTTCGGATTCGTATTCGAAGTAATGGATAGCGTGGTAGCTCAAGCAGCTCGTACACGTTACCGTATGGGTGGAACTCGTCAAATGCCTATCGTATTCCGTTCACCAATGGGTGGAGGGGTACATACTCCAGAATTACACTCAGATAACTTAGAAGGTTTAGTAGCTCAATCACCAGGTTTGAAAGTGGTTATCCCTTCAAACCCATACGATGCAAAAGGGTTATTAATCTCAGCTATTCGTGACAACGACCCAGTTGTTTACTTAGAGCACATGAAACTATACCGTTCATTCCGTGAAGAAGTTCCAGAAGGAGAATACACAGTTCCTCTAGGAGTAGCTGCAGTAACTCGTGAAGGTAAAGACGTATCAGTAATTACTTACGGTGCAATGGTTCGTGAAGCAGTTAAAGCTGCTGAGAACTTAGAAAAAGAAGGAATCTCAGTAGAAGTTATCGACTTACGTACTGTTTCTCCATTAGACTTAGACACAATCTTAGCATCAGTTGAAAAAACTGGTCGCGTAGTGGTTGTTCAAGAAGCACAACGTCAAGCTGGTATCGGCGCAATGGTTATGTCTGAAATTGCTGAACGCGCAATCTTAAACTTAGAAGCTCCAATCGGACGTGTTGCAGCTCCAGATACAATCTTCCCATTTGGTCAAGCAGAAAACGACTGGTTACCAAATGCTAGCGATATTGAAGCTAAAGTTCGCGAAACAGTGAACTTCTAATTCAACAATTTTCATTCTAAAGAGCCTCTCACTTGAGTGTGCTCTTTAGAGTTTTATAAAAATAAGAAGGGATGTACAAGCATGGCTTTCCAATTTAAAATGCCTGATATCGGTGAAGGTATCGCAGAAGGCGAAATCGTAAAAATCGACATTAAAGTCGGAGATACAATTCAAGAAGATGATATTTTATTCGAAGTACAAAACGACAAATCTGTAGAAGAAATTCCTTCTCCAGTAAGTGGTAAAGTATTAGAAGTTAAAGTTCAAGAAGGTACAGTAGCACGCGTAGGCGACATCATCGTAGTTATCGACGATGGTTCTGGCCCTGCAGAAGCATCTGCACCAGCAGCGGCTCCAGCGGCAGCACCTGCACCAGCTGCACCAGCAGCATCAAACACTTTCCAATTCAAATTACCTGACATCGGTGAAGGAATTGCAGAAGGTGAAATCGTTAAAATCGACATCAAAGTAGGCGACACAATTGCTGAAGATGATATTTTATTCGAAGTACAAAACGATAAATCAGTAGAATCTATTCCTTCTCCAGTAGCTGGAACTGTTACAGCAGTTTTAGTTTCTGAAGGAACAGTAGCTCACGTTGGTGATGTAATCGTTGAAATCGCAACAGAAGGCGGTTCTCACGCACCTGCAGCAGTGGCTCCAGCTTCCCCTGCAGCTTCAGCACCAGCATCAGCTCCAGCGGCGCCTGCAGCTCCAACAGGAGTTCCAGCAGCAAGCAACCCTGGTAAATTAGTATTAGCAATGCCTTCAGTTCGTCAATATGCACGTGAAAAAGGTGTTGATATTACAGC
Organism: uncultured Streptococcus sp.; assembly: GCA_963548485.1. GTDB lineage: Bacteria > Bacillota > Bacilli > Lactobacillales > Aerococcaceae > Granulicatella. Next base: position 12,013 of record CAUUUT010000018.1, on the reverse strand, counting down.
AGTCGTTCCAACTGGTAAAGGCGGACGCGTTACTCGTGAAGACATCGATAACTTCGGTGGCGCACCAGTAGCAGTAGCAGCACCAGCAGCAGTAGAAGCTCCAGCAGCATCTACACCAGCAGCTCCAGCTCAAGCATCTGCACCAGCAGCGGCTCCAGCTCCAGCTAAACCATTCGTTGGATCAGCTGAACGTGAAGAACGTGTTAAATTAACTCCAATGCGTAAAGCAATCTCTAAAGCAATGGTTAACAGCAAACACACTGCACCACACGTTACATTACATGACCAAGTTGAAGTTTCTAAACTTTGGGATCACCGTAAGAAATTCAAAGATGTTGCAGCTGCACAAGGTACTAAATTAACATTCTTACCTTACGTTGTTAAAGCTTTAGCAGTAGCAATGAAGAAATTCCCAGTATTGAATGCTTCTATCGACGATGCATCTCAAGAAATTGTTTACAAAAACTACATCAACATCGGTATTGCAACTGATACTGATTTAGGTTTATTCGTTCCAAATATCAAAGATGCGAATACTAAGAGCATGTTCGGTATTGCAGATGAAATTAACGCATTAGCTGCAAAAGCTCATGAAGGTAAATTAACAGCTGCAGAAATGGGACAAGGAACAATTACAATTTCTAACATCGGTTCAGTAGGTGGCGGCTGGTTCACTCCAGTTATCAACTACCCTGAAGTTGCGATTTTAGGTGTTGGTACAATCGTTCGCGAACCAGTTATCAACGAAAACGATGAAATCGTAATCGGACGTAACATGAAATTATCATTAAGCTTTGACCACCGTATCGTGGATGGAGCAACTGCTCAAAAAGCAATGAATGAAATCAAACGTCTATTAAACGATCCAGAATTATTATTAATGGAAGCTTAATTCATTAAACGGTTAGGAACGGCGTAGACATAGGTTTACGTCGGTTCCTTATTTGAAAACTTTTAAGAGGTGAAAAAAATGGTAGTAGGCGATTTCGCTATTGAACTAGATACAGTCGTAATCGGTGCCGGCCCTGGTGGATATGTTGCAGCTATTCGTGCAGCTCAAGAAGGTCAAAAAGTTGCGATTATCGAGAAAGAATATTTTGGGGGTGTCTGCTTAAACGTTGGATGTATTCCATCTAAAGCGTTAATTTCAGCTGGACATCATTACCAAGAAGCACAACACTCAGAAGTATTTGGTGTGACTGCTAAAGAAGTTGTTTTAGACTTCGCTAAAACTCAAGAATGGAAAGATAACCAAGTTGTTAAGAAATTAACTGCTGGTGTTGAGTACTTATTAAAGAAAAACAAAGTTGAAATTATTAAAGGGGAAGCGTTCTTAGTAGATGAGCACACTTTACGTGTGGTTACTGAAGACAGCGCTCAAACTTATTCTTTCAACCATGCAATCGTAGCTACAGGTAGCCGTCCAATCGAAATCAAAGGTTTCAAATTTGGCGGACGCGTTATCGATTCAACTGGTGGTTTAGCACTTAAAGAAGTTCCTAAAAAATTAGTTGTTATCGGTGGTGGGGTTATCGGTTCAGAACTAGGTTCAGCATATGCTAACTTAGGTTCACAAGTAACAATCCTTGAAGGTGCTCCAAGCATCCTTTCAATGTTCGATAAAGACATGGTTAAACTTGTTGAAGACAACATGGCTAAAAAAGGCGTTACAATCGTAACAAGTGCAATGGCTAAAGAAGCTATTGACAATGGTGATAGCGTAACTGTTAAGTATACAGTAGACGGCAAAGAAGAAGCTGTTGAAGCTGACTACGTAATGGTTGCTGTAGGTCGCCGTCCTAACACAGACGAAATTGGTTTAGACGTTGCTGGTGTTGAAATGACTGACCGTGGTTTAGTGAAAGTTGACAACCAAGGACGTACAAACGTTATATCAATCTTTGCAATCGGTGATATCGTTCCTGGACCAGCTCTTGCTCACAAAGCAAGCTACGAAGGAAAAATCGCTGCAGAAGCAATCTCAGGTAAAGCAGTGGCTGTTGACTACCGTGCAATGCCATCTGTTGCCTTCACTGATCCAGAATTAGCTTCAGTTGGTTACACTCAACAACAAGCTAAAGATGCTGGTTTACAAGTAAAAGCTTCTAAATTCCCATTATCAGGAAATGGTCGTGCATTATCATTGAACGCTACTGAAGGTTTCGTTCGTTTAATCACTACTAAAGAAGATAATGTTATCGTTGGTGCACAAGTTGCCGGCGTGAACGCTTCAGACATTATTGCTGAATTAGGTTTAGCAGTTGAAGCTGGAATGAATGCGGAAGATGTCGCATTAACAATCCACTCACATCCATCATTATCAGAAGTAGTTATGGATACTGCTGAATTAGCATTAGGTATGCCAATTCACGTATAATTCTATTGAAGTTTAGAGAGGACTCGATTTTTCGAGTCCTTTTTTGTTGCTGTCAAAAGAGATTTTATGGAATTCGAGTTAGAACCCGAACAATTATCTAAATTAACTTTGAATTATTTGTGGTTTTCTCCTGGATAGCTTGATTGGAGTAGGGGTTATCGCGTATAATGAAGCGTATAAGACCGAATGAAGGAAAGGCTTCATCATCCTCCATTCAATAGAACCTTTATGTAATGAAGGGGGATGTTTCATGTCAGAAGACAAGAAATTTAAAGATTCCTACGTGCTTTGTATCGGCGGAATGAACGTGGATAAGAAAGTTCAATTGCTCGAAAATCTCGTTCTCGAAACAAGTAATCCTGTGGTTTCGTCAATCAGTGCTGGTGGTGTTTCAAGAAATATTGCCGAAAATCTTGGCCGTCTAGGGCTGCCTGTGAAGATGTTATCGGTAGCAGGAGATGACGAAAGTTTTACGTGGCTTGAAAAAGAGACAGAAGGCATTATCGATTTTTCACTTGTAGACCGATTAAAAGGGAAAACAACGTCGAATTATACAGCGATTTTGGACCTTCAAGGAGATATGTGTCTGGCTTTGGCTGATATGTCCATTTGTGAGGAAATGACGCCTTCGTGGCTTTCTAACCATAAAGAAGCGGTGAAAGAGGCAGCGCTAGTAATTGCGGATCTGAATCTTCCGCAAGAAACAGTACAAGCGCTCATACAGCTGACTAGTCTTGAGAAGATTCCACTTGCGATTATTCCAGTGAGCGGACCAAAGATGAAACGAATCCCAGATAATTTACAAGGAGTGACTTGGATTGTCGTCAATGCGGATGAGTCCAAAACGAGGTACGGAGAGCATACGCTAGATGAATTAGCCACTTTATGGCAGAAAGATGGCGTTGAAAATATCGTTATTACTAAAGGAACCAAATGTGGTGTCTTTGCAGATGCTACAGGAGTCGTAAAGACTTTTACACCCATCAAAGCAGAGCAAGTCAGTGATGTGACAGGAGCAGGAGATTCATTTTCTTCTGGAGTGCTCTATGGAGCTCTTAAGGGGGCAAGCTTGGAAGAGTCGATTGGTTATGGATTAACGAATTCGTACTATACAGTCCAAGCTATTGAAACCGTTCGAAAAGACTTAAACGCTAAGTCATTTGAAAAAGAATATCAACAATTAAAGGAAAGAGGTTTATCATGAATCCATTATTATCAATCAGCAAGGAAGTACAACACGCATTAGACAACAACCTACCAGTCGTAGCGTTAGAATCAACAATCATTTCACACGGAATGCCATATCCACAAAACGTTGAAATGGCTAAAACGGTAGAACAAATTATCCGCGATAATGGCGCTGTTCCAGCAACAATCGCTATCATGGATGGAAAATACAAAATCGGTTTAGAAGAAGCAGACTTAGAACGTCTTGCAAAAGAAAAACCAGTTGCAAAAGTATCTCGCCGCGACTTAGCAGAAGTGTTTGCTAAAGGTGTGTTAGGAGCAACAACAGTAGCGACAACGATGATTGGTGCGCACTTAGCTGGAATTAAAGTATTCGTAACTGGTGGTATTGGTGGAGTTCACCGTGGTGTTGAAGAAACAATGGATATCTCAGCCGATTTAGATGAATTAGGACAAACTCCAGTAACAGTTGTCTGCGCTGGTGCAAAAGCGATTCTTGATTTACCACGTACTCTTGAATATTTAGAAACAAAAGGGGTGCCAGTTGTAGGCTATCAAACAGACTACTTACCAGCATTCTACACTCGTACTTCTGAGTACAAATTAAACAGCCGTGTTGATTCAGCAAAAGAAGTTGCAGAAATGATTCGTTACTCTGAGTTATTGAACCTTAAAGGCGGTATCTTAGTTACAAACCCAATTCCTGCAGAATACGAAATTCCACATGAAAAAATCGATGCGATTATCGATCAAGCGGTTCGTGAAGCAGATGAAAAAGGCGTTCATGGTAAAGATAGCACTCCATTCTTATTAGCGAAAATCGTTGAGTTAACAGGCGGAGAAAGCTTGAAGACGAATATCCAGCTAGTTTACAACAACGCGAAACTTGGTGCGCAAATCGCAAAAGAATACCAAGAAGGAAAATAATCAAAAGCTTTATGGATTACGATGAATCCTTGCGGATTTGTTTGTAGTTGCTGTGACAAGGCACCGGTGCAAGCCTTAGTCTTGCACCTTCAAAGCCTCAAAGAGGGCGTATGGATTAAAAATCCTACGCCCTCTTATTCGTTTTGATGCAATTCCTGTCACTGCAACTACAAAATCCGCAGATTCTCTGTAATCCATAGATGAATAATTTTCTTTTGGTATTTGTGCCCAAGGGAAAGGGACCTGTGCTACTCGAGTTAGAGAGTGCAGGGACTAAGTTTGAAGGGTGTGCTATCAACAAATCGAACTAAAAAGCAGTAATGAAGTTTGAGCGGGTTTCTCTATATGCGAGGAATCAACCTATATAGTAAATACTGGAAGAGTTGTATTTAAGCATATATGGCGCAAAGAAGATGATGACGGAGAATTTGGCGGATTTATAGTCGTAGTAATGGGAAAGTGCATTAAATGCGAATGAGCAGGAGTAGAAATTTATTTCTTACTCCTGCTTTGAGGCTTTAAAGGCGAAAGACGTAAGAATTGAGCCGGTGCCCCATTACCGCGACTATTAATACATCCGCAAGGATTCTCAGGAATCATTTTTTTTAACGAAATTTTTGTTATGCATAAATGGAAACTCTTGCAGAAAAAGTGTATACTAAATAGGTATGATTGTGAGGTGGCGAGATGGCCAATTATAGTTATCCAATTGATTTGGAATGGTCGCATGAAGAGATGAATAAAGTCATCAAACTTTGGAATGCGGTCGAAGAGGCTTACGAAAAAGGAATCCAAGTAGAAGCTTTTAAAAAAGCCTACCAAGAATTTAAAACGGTAGTCCGTAGTATCGGTGAAGAGAAGAGACTCGGTCGTGAATTCGAGGAAGCATCTGGATATAGCCTTTATCGTGTGGTCCAAGCAAGTAAAAACGCAACAAAAATTATTCGTATGGAAGGATTGAAAAAATAATGGATTTATTAGCAACACATCTATTAGTAAATGACTGGATTATGGAGGCTGGAGATAAAATTCGTCACAGCTTTGGTGAACCACTTTCTGTAGATACAAAATCAAGTCGTAACGACTTAGTAACAAACGTGGATAAAGAAATTGAACAATTCTTTATCGCAAAAATTCGCGAACAATTCCCAACACACAAAATCATGGGAGAAGAAGGTTTCGGTGACGAATTAACTTCAATGGACGGTTACGTTTGGTTAATCGACCCAATCGATGGCACATTGAACTTCGTGAAACGTCAAGAAGACTTTGGGATTATGATTGCTTTATATAAAGATGGCGTTGGTCTTTTAGGTTACATTTACGATGTAATGCGTGATCGCTTCGTTTACGGTATTAAAGATTACGGTGCGTACTGCAACGGTCGTCGTCTTTCAACTCCTGAAATCCACAGCATTGGCGACAGCTCAATCAACGTAAATGGATTTATGTTATTAGAAGCGACTGAAAAAGAAGCTGAAATGATTCGTAAAGCAATGGTTACTCGTACTTACGGTGCTTCTTCAATCGAACATATCCAAGTAATCTTAGGAAAATCTGTAGCGTATGTTTCTACATTATTAGCACCTTGGGATATCGCACCAGGAATGGTGATTGCGAAAGAATTAGGATTACACTACAGTACAGTGGACGGAAAAGAAGTTGACTTCTTAGTTCCTAACAAAAAGACAACAGGTGTTATCTGTTCTAAAAATATTGCTGACGAAATTATCGCAGCTTTTAAATAATGTTTATGGAGGCGTAAGAGATTACGCCTCTTTGTTTTAAAGGAGAACGTATGAATATTGCAGTTTATTGTGCAGCAAGCCAAAGTAATTGCCCAGCATTTGACAAAAAGACAGAAGAACTAGGGAAGTGGATAGCAAAAAATCACCACACGCTTGTCTATGGTGGTGGAAATACAGGATTAATGGGAGTAATCGCTGCTGCCGTGATGAAGGAAGGTGGCAAAGTCATTGGCGTGATGCCGCAGTTTTTTGTCGACCGAGAAATCGCAAAACAAGACATCACGAAGCTCCATATTGTCGATACGATGTCCGAGCGTAAAAATCAGATGATTGCACTTAGTGATGCATATATTGCGCTTCCTGGTGGTCCTGGTACCCTTGAAGAAATTGCAGAAGTGGTTTCTTGGGTACGTGTAGGCCAAACCAATGGCATTTGTATCTTCTATAATATGGAAGGGTATTATGACCATTTAGAAGCCTTTTTCGACAAAATGGTGGAGACGAACTTACTGAGTATTGAAGACAGAAGCAGGATTCATTTTGCGAAAACTTTAGCTGAAATTGAAGATTTGATTGAAGCTTATAAAAAGCGTTAGAAGTGATTCTAGCGCTTATTTTTAATAGCGAAAAGGGTAGAACTTTGCTATAATAAAGGATATGAGTTTAAGGGAGGGCAATGAATGGAATTAGAAAAAACAACGCAAATGAACTTGCTTGTAGAGTTCTATGGCAGCCTTTTAACCGATAAACAACTCGAATATATGGAGCTCTATTATGGGGATGATTATTCGCTTGGTGAAATCGCCGAAGAATTTGACGTGAGCCGTCAAGCAGTATATGATAATATCCGCCGCTCGGCAAAACTATTAGAAAACTACGAAGAGAAATTACATCTAGTCGCTGATTTCTATAAACGCCAAGAGCACTATGATGAATTAGAAAGAGAAATTCAAAAGAACTATCCTGAGGCAACACAGCTTGCTTCAATCGTTTCAAAATTACAAGAGATGAATAAATAAACTCAAGGAGTGAAATTATGGCATTCGAAGGATTATCAGATCGCCTGCAAAATGCGATGACTTCCGTTTCACGAAAAGGAAAAATTACGGAAGCTGACTTAAAACAAATGATGCGTGAAGTGCGTCTTGCGCTGTTAGAAGCCGACGTTAACTTCAAAGTTGTAAAAGACTTCGTGCGTAAAGTGAACGAACGTGCATTAGGTGCCAATGTGCTTGAAGCATTATCACCAGCGCAACAAGTCGTTAAAATCGTTAACGAAGAATTAACAGAATTAATGGGTGGCGAACAAGCGCCGTTCCGTTTCGAAGCGAAACCACCAACAGTAGTGATGATGGTCGGTCTACAAGGGGCCGGTAAAACAACGACTGCTGGTAAATTGGCTTCTTTCATGGCAAAACATGAAAAGAAACGCCCATTACTTGTTGCTGCCGACGTGTACCGTCCAGCCGCGATTGACCAATTACAAACATTAGGGAAACAATTAAACTTCCCAGTGTTCTCCCTTGGAAATCAAGTAAGCCCAGTGGAAATCGCCAAACAAGCGATTGAAAAAGCGAAAATCGATGGTCGCGACTTAGTGATTATCGATACGGCCGGTCGTTTGCATATTGACGAAAACTTGATGGAAGAATTACAAAACATCAAGGCAGTCGCAAATCCAAGCGAAATCTTACTCGTTGTCGACTCAATGACAGGGCAAGATGCCGTAAACGTGGCTCAAACATTTAATGAACGTCTGGACATCTCAGGGGTAATCCTTACAAAACTTGATGGGGATACTCGTGGTGGTGCGGCTCTATCGATTCGTTCCGTTACAGGAAAACCAATTAAATTTACAGGTCGTGGGGAAAAATTAGAAGACTTCGAAATCTTCTACCCAGAACGTATGGCTTCTCGTATTCTTGGTATGGGGGATATGATGACCCTTATCGAGAAGGCGCAACAAGACTTCGATGAAGCAAAAGCGCAAGAGATGGCAGATAAAATTAAAGCCAACACCTTTGACTTTAATGACTTTATCGACCAATTAGACCAAGTGAATAAGATGGGACCACTTGAGGATATCTTGAAGATGATTCCAGGTTTGAATAAAATGGCTGGTCTAAACGACTTAAAAGTAGATCCAAAAGATACAGCACGTATGAAAGCTATTGTCTTATCAATGACACCACAAGAACGTGAAAATCCAGATATCTTATCACAAGCTCGTCGTAAACGGATTGCGGCTGGTTCGGCTCGTCCTCTTGCTGAAGTAAACCGTTTAATTAAACAATTCAACGAGTCTAAGAAGATGATGAACCAAATGTCCAACGGTAATATGAAAGGCTTAGAAGGCATGATGAACCAAATGGGCATGGGCGGACGTGGAAACAAACTCGCTCAAATCGGTATGCAACAATATGCACGCCGTCAAAAACAAAATAAATTGAAAAAATTAAAGAAAAAACGTTAGGAAACAGCGTTATAAAATAATTTAAACCGCAACATCTTACTGTCCAGTAAGGTTGCGGTTTTTTTATGGCGATTATAACGCAAAGAAAGGAGAACTCAATGGGAAACCAAACTAAAACATGGCATGTCATTCCAGCAGTAGTCGCAACGGCGATTATGAGTTTTTGTGGCGTGTTAATTGAAACCGCAATGAACGTGACCTTTCCGACCCTCATGACAGAATTTAATACAGATTCTTCAGGGATTCAATGGGTCACAACAGGATACTTATTAGCGATTGCGATTGTCGTGCCAATTACGGCTTATTTAACACGAAACTACACGATTCGCCAACTCTTCTTGGCAGCAAACCTTTTATTTATTGGTGGGGTCTTAATTGACGGTATTTCACCAAACTTACTGATTTTATTACTCGGACGCTTTATGCAAGGGATAGGAACAGGAATTGCGCTTCCGCTAATGTTCCATATCGTATTATCCCAAGTCCCGCTTCATCAACATGGAACAGTCATTGGAATTGGAGCGATGACAACAGCACTAGCTCCACCAATCGGTCCAACATTTGGTGGGGTTGTCTCAAGCGCATTCGGATGGCGTGCGATTTTCTACGCATTGATTCCATTTTTAGTATTCTCGTTAGTGATGGGGCTTTGGGCGATTCTAGCAGAAGAATCTCCGAAAAAACAACCATTTAACTTCATGGCGTTTGTCACATTAGGAATTGGACTTGCAAGCTTACTGATGGCGATTGAACATTTATCAGTTATCTATCTTGGAGTAGTGGTCGTGGCTTTTGCAGCGTTCTTTTACTTTAACCGAGAAAATGCACTCTTGTCGTTCAAACCGTTCCAATTTGCGACGTTTAACGCGACATTATATATCGTCTTGGCTTTCCAAGGGATTGTACTAGGATTATCGTTTATTTATCCAAACTACATTCAATTAGCGTGGGGCGAAACAGCCACAGTGGCAGGGCTCTTTATGTTTCCTGGAGCTGCGATGGTAGCCGTTCTTTCAGCCTTGTCTGGTCGCTGGTATGATAAATCAGGTCCACTAAAACCACTCTTAACAGGGTTAATCTTTGCAGTTATTGGGGGAGTAGCCATCAGCTTCTTCTTCCCAGGATTGACGATTTATCCTTTATTAGCCCTCAACGTCATCTTTATGACAGGGATTGGATTTGTAATGGGAAGTAACGTAACATATTCGTTAGCTCAGTTGAAACCGGAAATTCAAGCGGATGGAAATAGTATCGTGAATACCTTGCAACAGTTCACTGGTGCAATTTCAACAACGATTATCGCTCGTATTTTCAGCTCGTTTGATTCCAATTTAGTAACAGCAGGACAAACAAGTATCATCTTTGTAACGACTTTAGGAGTTTTGGCACTTGTTGTCTTCTTATGGATTTATCCGCAAACACAAAAGAAAAATTAAGTAACAGGCAATCCTTTTCCAACAAGAGAAGGATTGTCTTTTTTAGAACTTATTGTATGAAATAGATAGGGGACTATAGTACAATAGATTGACGCGTGAAAGGAGAGAAACATGTATTTATTAAAGAAATTATCATGGTTTTTTAAATTAGAGTGGAAACGATACACGATTGGAATCATTGCATTATCGCTCGTCAGTGTATTCAACCTCATTCCGCCAAGAGTGATTGGGGAAGTCGTCGATTCCATCGACCTCAAGACGCTAACAACATCGTCTTTATTATGGAACTTACTGCTATTGCTCCTTTCAGCAGTTGCCATGTACGGACTCCGTTTCGTGTGGCGCCTTTTTATCTTTGGGACTGCGAACTCGTTAGGGCAGAGACTGAGAAACCAATTATACGAACACTTTACAAGCATGTCTCCGAGCTTTTATCAAAAGTATCGCTCTGGGGACTTAATGGCGCATGCGACCAATGATGTGAGTGCTATTGTCATGACTGCAGGCGGAGGTGTGATGTCGGCTGTCGATGCCTCGATTACAGCGTTAGTGACGCTGGCGATGATGTTCTTTGTGCTGGATTGGCGAGTGACACTCGTTGCGATTATTCCATTGCCACTCCTTGCGATTGCGACGAATATCGTCGTTCGTGCAGAACATCAGAGTTTTGTAGAATCACAAGAAGCCTTTTCGTTATTGAATAACCATGTAAACGAGAGTGTTTCTGGGATAAAAGTGACGAAATCATTTGGCTATGGCGAAAAAGAAACAGCATCGTTTTGGAAAACGAATCAAGATGCATGGAAGAAGAATAACCACGCTGCGAAATATAATAATCTTTTCGATCCAATTGTTCTTATTTTCGTGGGACTCAGCTACTTAATTAGTTTGGGGTATGGTGGTTATTTAATCCAACGCGGAGAATTTACAGTTGGGGAAATGATTACCTTTATGACGTATTTAGATATGCTGGTTTGGCCGCTTCAAGCTATTGGTTGGCTCCTGAATATCGGTCAACGTGCAAGTATCTCATATCGTCGTATTGAAAAATTATTAGAAGAAACAAGCCAAGTCGAAGAATCTCCACACGCACTTCCCATTACAGAAGTTCGTGAGATGGATGTTGCTATTCACAACTTCCAATACGAAGATGTGCCAACGTTACAAGACGTGGCATTTAGTCTTCAAAAAGGGCAAACGCTGGGGATTGTGGGCCCAACAGGTTCTGGAAAATCAACGCTCTTAAAATTATTCCTACGTCAATATGATGCAGGAAAAGAAGAGATTTTGATGAATGGACGTTCCATTCAAGACTATCGCATTAAAGACTTACGTGAGCTGATGGGTTATGTGCCACAAGAACAGATTCTATTTGCGATGTCAATTAAAGACAATATTCGTTTTGGGAATCCAACTCTTCCTGACGAAGTTGTTGTAGAAGCGACTAAAATCTGCGGACTCTATGACGATATCATGACAATGCCTGAAGGGTTCGATACGTTAATTGGGGAGAAGGGTGTGCTTTTATCAGGTGGTCAAAAACAACGTCTATCGATGGCACGCGCGCTGATTGTGAACCCTGAAATTTTAATGCTCGATGATTCGTTATCGGCTGTTGATGCCAAGACTGAGCATTTAATTTTAGAAAACTTAAAACGTGAACGCAGCGATAAAACAACAATGATCACGGCGCACCGTCTATCAGCGATTGTGCATGCGGACCTTATCATCGTGCTCCAAGATGGACGTATTGTTGAAAAAGGAACGCATGAAGAATTGATGGCGCTTGGTGGTTGGTATGCCAAAACCTACGACCGTCAACAGCTTGAAGCGACACTTGAGGAAGGGGGAGACGCAGTTGAAC
>CAUUUT010000017.1:0-15891 GCA_963548485.1 uncultured Streptococcus sp. | reverse complement strand
TTTAATGTATCAATATCGATATTCTTATTAATCGATAATAAACATAAAACTTTTCGTGCAACTTTTTTGTTACAACTGATGGCCAATGCATCTGCATATATATTTAATTGGTCTTTATATTTACGTACGATGCTTTGAATTCCTTCTGTCGTATCCACAACATAATCTGTCTTATAGTCAAATACAACAATCTCGTCATCTAATTCGATATATCCATCGATAATCCCATGAATCATCATCAAATCATCTGTCTGAATCGATTTAAAGAACTCACCAGCTTCTAGTACATACGAAAATGCCTGTTCACGCACTAATGCATGTGAATTTTGCACAATCCATTGACCAAATGGTGATTGGAAAAATTCGTACGCCTGTGTAACTGGAACTTTTGCAGCGACTTCTGGCGTAATTTCATTGGACTCGACTAAATCTTTGAGTAATTGTTCTAATGAATCTAATGTAATTTCACTTGTGAAGTCTACCTTCTGCATTAATAAGTGAAGTGCGCTACCTCTTTGTGCGCCAGTAACTGTTGCTGAAGTAGTTTCCATAAAGCGTGGTTGTTCCAATGTAGGAGAGAGGTATATTGCTCTTCTCCCCTCTTCTATCAAGCTATTTTGCGCCAATTCTTCGATAATTGGATCCTCTAGCACACGTTTTAGTTCAGATACACTTTGATAGCTTGTTGTTTTACTTTCGGCTTCAAATGGATAGTCTTGTTGAATCGCTTGTAGCATTTGTTGTACTCGCGATTTCAATTCACGTGGAGAACCGGATTCACTGTAATATTCATGCCAATCTTCTTGGAAGACTTCCTTACCACTGATTTCGTAAATATACTGTTTGCTTTTCCCTACAATATCCGTCTTAGATACAATTTCAGGAGTAATCTGATAACGATCTCGGATTGCACTTAGTAGCATCCAGTTTAGAAATGTACCACTCTTGAACCGTGCTTGATAAGGTAGAATTTCGCTAGATTCCTGTGTTAAAAAGGCATATTTCTTCTTAAAGGATTCGTAGTTTTTAAGCGTACCTACAATAATTAGCTTTTCACGTGCACGTGTCATTGCTACATATAATTTACGCATTTCTTCAGATAATAATTTCTTCTTCTCGAAGTTTCTTGTGGCTACTGCTTGAACTGTAGGATACGTAATACGAGTCGTTAAATCGAAGTAATTCGTACCTACACCAATTTCATCTGAGCACATAATAGAAGCTTTTAAGTCCTGCATATTGAATTTACGATTTGTATCAATTAAGAATACGACTGGGAATTCCAATCCTTTACTTGCATGAATCGTCATCACTTGCACAGCGTTTGATTCCGTTGCAATCGGCGCTTCGTCTAAGTCTTTTTCTTTCTTTTGCAAGGCTTCTATGAAGCGAATAAAGTTACGAACGCCTTTAAAACTACTGGATTCATACTGGTGAGCATGTTCGTATAAAGCATGCAAGTTTACAGCTCTTTGCGCACCGTTGGACTGTCCATGAACATATTCCAAATAATGCGTATCCATGTAGATTTCCCAGATTAGCTGAGCGATTGATTCGTTATTCGCGCTGTCTCTCCATTTATTTAATATTGTTAAAAAGCCTTCTAGACGTTCTTTCAGTGCTAATTGTTGCTTCGAATCATAGTAGTCAACTTCTTGGAGTTTAAAGGCCGAAACAAACTGGCAAAGTGTTTCGTAGTAACTTGTATTTTTCATTGTTATACGAATATGCGCTAATGCGATTTCGTCTAAGCCTACAATTCCAGACCGTAATACGGCTACTAGCGGAATATCTTGTAATGGATTATCAATCACTTTTAATAAAGAAACCATCGTTGTGATTTCAGTACGTTTAAAGTAGGATTGCGCCTTTTGAACGTTTACTGGAATCCCATAAGCAGTAAAAATCGATTCAATCTTATCATTATTGCTCTTAGTGGAAGAAAGAATCGCAAAATCACCATAATTTACAGGTCGCTTTGCATCAGCTTTATCATTCATCACTTCAAAAGGAATATGAATCATCTCTTGAATGCGTTGAGCCACATAGTGAATCTCATTTTCTACTTTTTCGAATTCTTCAGATTCTTCTGGAGTAACAGCATCTTCGTTTAAATCAAGATCTTCAATAAGGACGATTTCACTCGATTTATCGTCATCTTGAGAATATGAGAGATTTCCTGTTTTAAGTGCAGCGACATCGTCATATTCCACTTGTCCCAACTCTTTATTCATAATTTGTTGGAAAACTTTATTCGTAAAGGAAAGAACCTCATCTCTAGAACGGAAATTCTCCGCTAAAACAATTCTCTCTCCACTCTTTCCTTCGGCATACGCTTCATATTTTTCGCGGAAAAGAGATGGATCTGCAAGTCGAAAACCATAGATCGATTGTTTTACGTCACCTACCATAAAACGGTTGTCAGGCTTACTTACAAGCTCTAAAATCGCTTCTTGGACACGGTTAACGTCTTGATATTCATCCACCATAACTTCCTTGAAGTGATTTTGATAATATTCTGAAGCAATCTTTTGACCATTCGCATCTAATTTTGTCAAAATTTTTAAAGTATCGTGTTCTAAATCAGAGAAATCAAGCTTGTTTAACTGATGTTTTTCATCTTGAAATCGGTCATAGAATTTCACTGCAATATCCGAGAGTTTCGCTAATATGCGATTTACTTTCGTCATTTGCTGCAGTTGAACTTCTGGAGAAATCGCAAAGTAATCCTCTTTGATTTTTTGGAAGTCTTTTTTTAGACCTTCACGAATCGCTTTAATCTCATCAAGACTTTCTTTGACCGATTCATCGACTTTGGCCGTAGACCAGTTCTTAAATTTTCTATCAGTAAATGTTTGATATGCATAAATGTACGATTCTTCTTGAATGTGCACAAGAACGGATTTAACAAAATCTAAATCATCTTCTAAAACAGCTTGATGCTTAGGTGCTCCAAGCAAGTCAATTTCTTTAAGCAGTTGATCATATTGAGTTACAAGATAACTTAATTCTTCGATTAATGCTGGTTTTACAAATGTTTTAACAAACGGAGTTGATGTATAGTCACTTCCAACGGCATAGTTCTCTGTTAGATTAGATAGCCATGTTTTAGGTTCTCTTTTTGAACGAGAATATTGGTATAGGCGATAAACCGTATTGGTAATACCATCATCAGAGCGGTCGTTTGAGAACGTTGCAAAGACTTCTTCGTATTCAGGATGTTCGAGAAGCTCTTCTTCTAGGTCTCTCCATACCTTTTCTTGCAATAGTTGTCCTTCGATTTCATCCATCATCGTAAATACTGGATCAATCCCTGCTAAATAGAAATAACGGCGAATCACTTTCATACAGAAGCTATGGATTGTTGAAATCATGGCAGATGGAATGAGCTGTAATTGTTTTGCAAAACGTTGTTGAAGGACTTCATCTGTTGATTTTTCAATCGCTTCTTCTAATTTAGTACGAAGACGTTCCTTCATTTCTTTTGCAGCAAGTTCTGTAAAGGTTACAACTAGCAATTCATTAATATCGATACCCTCTTGAATATGCATCAAAATACGTTCTACAAGTACCTTGGTCTTTCCTGATCCAGCTGAAGCAGAAACAAGAAGATTGTTTCCGCGAGTGGCAATGGCCTTCCATTGATCAGGTGTTGCTTGTAATTCTTTTGGTTTCTCTGGAATCATTCTTCTGTCTCTCCTTTCTTAGCTTTTATTTCATCCTGGATAAATGAAATTCCCTCTTCTTTTTCAAACTTTTGAAGAGTACGATATCTATTTTCTGGGTTTGTAGCATCAAACTGCGCAATACTACTAAATTTACCAGATACAGAATCTGCATATTGCTTAAAGTCTTCGTAAGGAGCGAGCGTAATATCCCCAGATAAAATTCCTTGACCTGCTTCTTGAATTTTTTCCCATACAAAATCTTTGAATAACTTCAATTCTTCGGTTGTATATACACCGTTTTTATAGATTGCACTAATGCCGCCATCTTTTTTCAGAGCCACATTCAAGACGTTCGATGTACTTGTCTCTACTAGTTCTGGATTTAATCTAGCAATCTCATCAGAGTTGATTAATCCCCGATGTTTAAAAGCTTTTGTCCATTCTTGCATCCATTTATCTTCCGTTGGAACTTCTTTTATACTGAATTTTGGATTATGCACATGGATATAGCTTGCTTCCAGTGGCGTTGGAACCTTTCCAGTTTCACTGCGAATAATTTCTTCAGATACTTTCAAATACGTTAATAATTGAATTTGAACTCCTGCAATTAGTTTTGCAATCTCGAATTTTTGTTCAGAAGACTTATAGTCAATAATCCCGTTATAGATTCCATTATCAGACTGCAATAAGTCAATTCGGTCAATCTTTCCGCGTAAATGAATCGATTGATTTTTACCAATTGGGATGTGAATTGGATAGTTTCCTGAAGTTCCAAATACCACTTCTGTCATCCAAGGTTTTGTCTCAAGCGATAACGCTTGTTTTTGAAGCGCATTGGTCGTTTGCATAAGTGTTTGGTGTAACAATCCTTGGACGAAGTTTAAACGTCTAGAAGAGGCTAAAATCGCAAATTTAGGATTGTCTTTCATTCTGTTGAAGATTTCTTCTTCAATAGCCATTTTTTGTTCTGACGTTAATTCTCTTAGTGATAAACCTCGTGCATTTAATTCTTTAATAAACTGATCAAAGAACTCATGGAAGTACTCTCCTGTATTCGCTGGAGAAAGCTCGAATT
Organism: uncultured Streptococcus sp.; assembly: GCA_963548485.1. Lineage (GTDB taxonomy): Bacteria > Bacillota > Bacilli > Lactobacillales > Aerococcaceae > Granulicatella. The sequence continues at coordinate 11,148 of CAUUUT010000017.1, read as the reverse complement.
CCTGACGCTCTTTCAATCTTAATCCATATTGTAAGAAATGGCTAAATGGATCTTTATAGTAAGTTTCAATTTGAGACGTTGATAAATTCAATTGATTACCATAAAGCTCTTGCGCGAGAGAAAGTGGCAATTTACTTGCTACGTTTAATCTGAAGACAGATGCCAGTAATGCGTGATAATTAGCGCTGAAATCTGCCTCTGATTTCAGTAGATGTGGTATTAATTTCCATAAGAAATCAATATCTTTCTTCTCTTTAAACTTGTTTTCTCTCATCTTCAATAGAAGTGTTGTAAAGAGTTCAAATGGAACGACAAAATCACCATGTTCTAAACGGTTTTGTCGATTTATTGACCCATCAATTTCTTGAATGTCATACTGTTTCAGTAATCGTTGAACAAAATTTGAAACAAGTTGTTCCTTCCCGTCTTTAGAAATCGCACACGATAGATAGAGCTTCTCTGTTGCACTCATCAATAACTGATAGAACACAAACGGCTCGACAGATTGTAATTGACCTGTTGTAGGCGCAAGGAAGCGTCCACTATCTAAATGATTTGAAAATAGTTCACGTTCCGAATCCGTTAATAACCCTGTTTCGTCGATATTTCTTGGCATCACGCCTTGTGAAAGCCCTACTGCAAACGTAATTTTCTTTGGCATATAACGAACAGAATCCATCCCAGTAATCGTTAATTCATCTAATGTTGAAGGTGCTAAATTATAGTGTGTTTGTTCAAATCCTGTATGAAGTAACATCATGAATGTTTCAAAATCAAAGGATTTATCGCCGAAAATATAAATGTATTCATCTAGTAATCGAATGAATTCAGACCACACTTGTTCTTGTCGTCTAGCTGTTTCAATATTACCATCTTCAGCAGCAACATCTCTCCAATAAATAACGGATTTATCGACGTCTAAAGTGGATAGCAATTGATACAGTACAGTAACAGCTTCTCTCGTTGTAGCTGCTTGTTCTAGTTTCTTAAATGCAGGCAATAATACCGCAGTTAATTCCGCACGAAGTTCTTGTGCTTTTAATAAAATTTGTGTATTTTTATCAGTTACTTCCACTGTAGAATCTTCATCAATAGACTCTTCTACATATACCCAAGGTTTCCCGTTTGTCCATTGATACCCTTCGTAACCATTGGCAAGAATAACATTCTCCGTTTCATCTAATTGTTGTCTGAATGCTTGTAATTGCTCCTTAAGAGGCGTTTCTTCGTTTTTATTCCATAAGACATATTCGCTACGAAGAAGACTCATAATATCCGCATAACGCCAATCATATTGCCAAATAGCAAACAGTGCATCTAGTACCTGAATGATTGGATGATGTTCCATTGAGTCCGATAAATCGATGAACCCTGGAATATCATATTGTTTTAGGAGAGATTTTATGAATAAATGATTTTCTTCTAAATTCCGTCCCAAAATTTGGATGTCTTTGTAACGTACTTTACCCTCTTGCACCATTCGTTTAATTTGGGCAAAAGTTTCTTGATACTCTTCTCTCTCATCGGCGTATTTAGTAAATTGTATCTTTTGTAGAGGAGTTTTTTGTCCTTTCTCTCTCTTTACTTTTGGGAGTCCACCATTCGTTTCAAGCCAGAACTTTTCTACTTCTTTAAACTCATCATTAAAAAGAGAATCACTGTCTTCCCATTCGATGATGCGCGCTAAGTCCTCTCCTCTATTTATCCATCTTGAGAGTCTTTCTAAGAGAATTCTATTTGACGTAAATAATGAATCTCCTGCTTCGTTTTTAGCAGCATGAACCCCATACGTTGTTAATGTGGCATGAAATTCAACAGTCGCTCCACTTCCTACTAAGGCCTCTATCACTTCCATTTCAGCCTTCGTCAATGTGACCATTTCATCGATTGCAATAAAGGTATTGGATAAATCTTTAGTAGCAATCACGCTGCATAACTGCCCATAGCTTTCTTCTTGGTGAACGAAATCTTCTTTTAGCGCTTGTGTAAAGTAACGATAAATAATTCCAAATTCTTTTAATCGCTGCTCATTTTCTGTTGGATTAGTCGCTTCAAAAAAGCTAGAGAAATCTTCAACTTCAATTCCTCCAGTTTGAAATTCATTCATTACCTTGCTTAATTGTTCCAGGAAGCCTTTATGGCGAGCTTCGTTTTTAAAGAGTACGAGTTCTTCTGAATGTTCTTCTAGAATTGATTTCAAAAGCATTGTAATTCCGACTTTTGAAATGGATGTCTTCTCTGTAATGGCTTCGTTTCTTAATAAATACCATAATAAACGTTTAAAACTATACACTTGAAGTCTTGTAGATGCGTAGCTACGAGACGAGGAATCTGTTAATAATTCTCCGACTTGTCGAATCATTTCCATTTCGGCGGTAAACTTAATATGATCAGGTACAATATAATAGACTTGATGTGCTTCATCTTGTTTAAGCCATTGCGCAAAACGGTGGGCAATCTTCTTTGATTTATTAACGGATTTCTTTGAAATAACAGCATTAAATCCCATTGATGCGTCCTCCTTTTTAAGTCTTCTCTAGTATATCATGAAATCTGGAAAAAGCGCTTTAAAAATTGAAATAAAAAAACACTTTTAGCAGTTCCCTACTAAAAGTGTACTTAGCTCTTCTATTAAATTATCCCACTAATTTTTCTAAAAGATCAGGACGGAATCCGAAGAATGGTTCTACACCGTCAGCAACGATAACAGGTAATGATTGGAAACCTAATTCCTTCACTTCTGCTAAAGCTTCTTCTGACTCGAAAACATCTTTTACAGTGAATTCCACGTTGTTATTTTCGAAAAATTGTTTTGTAAAATTGCATTGCATGCAATTTGGTTTTGAATAAAGAATAATATTGCGATTTGACATATTACTTCTCCCCTTTTTATTTTTTCTGACAGAAGATATCATACATCATTTTGATTCAAAATACAATATATAGTTCTTATGAAAATGCATTTTCATTTTAAAACACAATATATAGTTTTAATAAATCACTTATAAACGCTGGTATCATAGCCTTTGTTGGTCACATAACCATCTTTTTCCCAAATATTTTTCTTACGTTTTTTTGCTTTCTTTTCAATTTCTTGGAATTGTTTCAACAAGCTTGTGTTTGGTTCGTATGCATAGCCAACTCTGGCCAGACCTTCTTCAATCAAAATATCTTGAAGTAATTTACCATCTACATAAACATACATTAACGCTCGGTCATACTTATCCGCATGATCGCCAACATCGAAACTTCCCTCGATTTTCTTCGCATTCGTCAATAATTCTTCTGTACGTTTCTTCGCTTCATCCGCATATGGTTGTGCTTCTTTACCCTCTTTTGCTGTTTCAGGAGCATCTACAATGAGTAAACGTACTTTAAACTCTTTTCCTTCATAGCTTAAATGGAATGTATCCCCATCTGCTCCATAGACATATTTAAACGGATATTTTTTCATACTCTCAAAATAATCAAAATTGGTTCCATTAAAAGATGAATTAGAGGTGTTCTGAGACGTTTTCGATGAAGAATGAGTATTTGATTTATTAGTTGACTTCTGCTCTCCAAAAGCCTTATAAAGAGCAAATACAACCACAATAATAATTGAAATAACTGTACTAATCATTTTCCATTGTTTTTGAGTCATTATTTCTCCTCCCTTGAAAATAAAAAAGAGGCAAAAGCCCCTTTTCTATTCAAATTAAACTTCTAAAAGTTCTTTTTCTTTGTTTGCTGCTAACTTATCGATGTTCTTAACACTATCATCCGTAACTTTTTGGATTTCTTTTTCTAATGTGTGTAATTCATCTTCAGTAATTTCTTTTGCTTTTTCAGCTTTTTTCGCTTGATCAATCGCATCGCGACGGATATTACGTACACTTACTTTTGCACTTTCAGCTTCTTTACCTACTTGTTTAGCAAGCTCTTTACGACGTTCTTCAGTTAATTGTGGAATAATTAAACGAATAACAGAACCATCACTTGTTGGAGTGATTCCAATATCGCTCATTAAAATCGCACGTTCAATGTCGTTTAATGAAGATTTGTCATAAGGTGTAATTAAAAGCATACGTGCTTCTGGAACTGTAATTGAAGCTAATTGGTTTACTGGAGTTAATGCACCATAGTATTCCACTTCTAGACGGTCTAAAAGACTTGCATTCGCACGACCAGCACGAATGGATCCTAATTCACGTAGAAGCGCATCTTCAGATTTTTTCATACGTTCTTTTGTATGAGCTAAAATTTCGCTCGTTGACATAACCTATTTCCCCCTAACTGTTGTACCGATGTTCTCCCCTAATACAACGCGTCTAATATTTCCTGGTTCGTTTAAATTAAATACTACTAAAGGAATATCATTATCCATAGAAAGTGAGCTTGCAGTAGTATCCATTACTTTTAAGCCCTTTTGGATAACATCTAAATGTGTTAATTCATTGTATTTCTTCGCATTGACGTCTACACGTGGATCAGCACTATAAACGCCATCTACATTATTTTTCGCCATTAAGATTGCGTCTGCTTCGATTTCAGCAGCACGTAAAGCAGCGGCTGTATCTGTTGAGAAGTAAGGATTTCCTGTACCACCAGCAAAAATCACTACACGTTCTTTTTCAAGGTGACGAACAGCTCTACGACGGATGTAAGGTTCAGCGATTTGACGCATATCAATAGAAGTTTGAACACGAGTTGGTACTCCAATGTTTTCTAAAGCGTCTTGAAGTGCTAATGCATTCATAACGGTTGCTAACATTCCCATGTAGTCTGCTTGAGCGCGTTCCATACCAACTTCTTCACCAGTAATCCCACGCCAAATGTTACCACCGCCGACTACAATGGCGATTTCAACACCTAAATCATGAACCTCTTTTAACTCTTTCACAACTTCTTTAATCGTTGGTGGGTTAATTCCAAATCCTGCTTGCCCTGCTAATGCCTCACCACTTAATTTTAAAACAACACGTTTATATTTTGGTTCAACCATTGCTTTATCTCCTTAATCTTTATAAAAAAAGGGAATAGCGGGTAGCTATCTACCATATTCCCTCACATCATTAGTGACTATTTTTTAACTTGTCCCATAACTTCTTCTACAAAGTTATCAACACGTTTTTCTAAACCTTCACCAACTTCGTAACGGTGGAATAATTTAACTTTTCCGCCTTTAGAAGCAACGAATTTAGATACAGTTTGATCTGGATCTTTAACGAATGGTTGGTCGTTTAAGCTGATTTCAGCTAAGAATTTGTTTAAACGTCCAGCAATCATTTTTTCTACGATGTTCGCTGGTTTACCTTCGTTTAATGCTTGTTCAGTAAGAACTTTCTTTTCATGTTCTAATTCTTCTTCAGAAACTTGTGAACGGTCAATATATTTAGGGTTGATTGCAGCGATGTGCATTGAAACGTCTTTAGCTGCTGATTCATCTGTAGAACCTTCAACAACTGTTAACACACCGATACGTCCGCCCATGTGTAAGTAAGCACCGAATGCATCTGCATCAGATTTTTCAACGATTTCGAAACGACGTAAAGTGATTTTTTCACCGATAACTGTAGTTGCTTCTGCAATAACGTCAGAAACTTTACCGTTTGGAGTTTCAACTTCAAGAGCTTCTTCTAATGTTGAAGGGTTTGCTTTTAAGATTGCTTCAGAAACTTCTTTAACTAATGCTTGGAATTTGTCGTTTTTAGCAACGAAGTCAGTTTCAGCGTTCACTTCTAAGATAACTGCACGGTTTCCTTCTACTAATACATTAGTAATCCCTTCTGCAGCAATACGGTCTGCTTTTTTAGCAGCTTTTGCTAAACCAGCTTCACGTAAGTAGTCAACTGCTTTGTCGATATCTCCTTCAACGTGAACTAATGCTTTTTTAGCATCCATCATACCTACGCCAGTCATGTCGCGTAATTGTTTAACTAATTGAGCTGTAACTTGAGCCATTCTCAATTCCTCCTATAAATTACTTTTAAATTTTTACAAACCTTTTAAAAAAAGCTGTTTGAATTGAAAAGTCTATTTCGCCTCTTTCTGATTCAAACAGCTTAACAGTTAGTGATTATTCAGCGTTGTCGCCTTCAACTAATTTTTCGATATCTTCTAATGAAGTATCTTTATCTAAGTCTTCAACGTCTACTGCTACGTCTTCACCTTGGTTACCTTCGATGAATGCATCAGCCATTTTAGCAACGATTAATTTAACCGCGCGGATAGCATCATCATTTGATGGAATAACAACATCGATTTCATCTGGGTCACAGTTTGTGTCAACCATAGCAACGATTGGAATGTTTAATTTGTGAGCTTCTTGAACTGCAATGCGTTCTTTACGAGGGTCAACGATAAACATTACATCAGGAATGCGTGGCATATCTTTAATACCACCTAAGTATTTTTCAAGTTTGTCTAATTCTTTTAATAGAATACCAACTTCTTTTTTAGGTAATACTTCGAAAGTGCCGTCTTCTTGCATTTCTTTGATTTTTTTCAAACGTTTGATACGTGTTTGGATTGTATCCCAGTTAGTTAAAGTACCACCTAACCAACGATGGTTAACGTAGTATTGACCTGAACGGATCGCTTCGTCTTTAACAGCATCTTGTGCTTGTTTTTTAGTACCAACGAATAATGCAATACCACCGTTTTCAGCAACTTCATGCATATAGTTATATGCATCGTCCACTAATTTAACAGTTTTTTGTAGGTCGATGATATAGATACCATTTCTTTCTGTGAAGATGTATCTCTTCATCTTAGGGTTCCAGCGACGTGTTTGGTGACCGAAATGTACACCAGCTTCTAACAATTGTTTCATTGAAATAACTGCCATTTTTTGTTTTCCTCCAATTTGGTTTATATTTTCCTCCCCAATTTTCAGCGATAAGACCTCTTCTAAAAGAAGCACCAATCTTAACATCCAATTAGGTGTGAATTTTTGTGGTTTTTACACCATCAATGATTGTACATGAAAGTTATTTAAAATGCAAGAAAATTCTATTGTTTTCATGACAAAACAATAGAATTTCCAACATCATTTTACTTTTCATAAATAAATACAGCGTTATTAAAGTAAATAACCAGTATTAGAGCTCTTGAAGTATCCTTTTAATTACTCTCCAGTTCGGGTATTATCGATTTAGCCAATAGACATTTATCTTTCCATCTTCGACTTTGACTGCAAGGTACTGTTGATCGTTTTTGATACTATCTTTCTCTGGAACTAATACATAAGCGTCGAATAAATAAATTCCATCAGGAAGAGCCCCCGTACTTAAACTATTAAATTTTGAAGTTACAAATGACAGAAGTTTCTCCAGTGAAGAAGCCTCTCGATAATCCACCCTTAAATAACCAGTAATAACCTCAGCTTCACTAGAAAGCAGTTCGTCTAGTGTTAAATTGTAAATCGTTTCTGTCACGGAATTGTCTTTATAATGCTTTGCAGCAAGATGCGCTATTTTTTTTAATCGTTCTTCTCCCGAAATTATTGGATTCACATCTAATTTGACACCAGTGATTTCGACATCTTCTATTTTATCATCCAATACTCTTTTCACTTTATCAACAGAAGCTTCTAACTCAGAATTGAATAGAAAAGCACCACGGAGGAACGTGAAGTTTTGATTGAATAGGAGTTGAAGAATCTCTGCTTCGTCTTTTGAAACTTTCGACGTGTCAACTGTCTCCTGCATCTCACGAACGCTTGTCCCTTTCTCTAAAAACACATTATTTTGGAATGTAACTTCACTACCTGAACTAAGCTTTTCAGTATATTTAATGCTCACAATATCGTTATTCACTGGTGGAATTACCTTTACGGAAGCATTAAATCCATGTTCTTTATAGTACTCTTCAATTTTAACTGTAATATCATCTTTTCTAATTTGTTCTACTTGTTGGTTATTAACTGCTAGAGCCATTAACGAGTACATCGTGACGATGAGATAAAGAAATGACGCTTTTACAAGCTTTTGTTTTCCTTCAGCAATAACGTAAACCATTAAACAGAAAATATTAAAGACTAATAATAGTACAAACGTTAAGAGTGCACCGCTTTTCTGGGTAACAATGGATTCAAATGGCATAATTACCGTAAACGGATATTTAAAACCATTAAACGTAAAATATAAAAATTGAACCAATGCCATCATTCCAGGAATTCGAACTTTTGTATTGTCTTTTGCAACCACAAAGTTAATGCTATAGAGCTCATGCAATACAGCAAATAGAATTGCAATAAACAAAATGATAAAAACGATAAAATAAACTGTAAATAACGCTTTAGTAATTCCTTGTCCCAAGATAGCTTCAAGCATAAAAAGGATAAAATAAAGAATGGTTGGTAGCAATAAGTTCATATACTGAATTTTTTTATTTCGCATAAAGAACTCCTTTTCTATTTCAATTGGTCTTCTTCAAAATATCCGATGCCGTTTTCCACTATAAAAGTGCTAATGACATCTCGGGTTTTGCCATTCACTTCAGCGCTGCCTTTGAATTGATAGATTCCATCCCAAAAAGTTCCTCTTGGTAATGCTTCAAGTACTTCTTTAAAGTAATCAAGGTTCGATAATCCTGCTTTTAGCGCTTTAGAATTCAAATTAGAATAAAAAATTAAATCAATATTCGCATAAATCTGGTGATTCTTCATCGCTTGCTTTACATCAATATTGTAAAATCCAGCGCCGTCAAGATCACCTTTTTCAACATTTCGAAAGGATTCAGTAATTAAAAACGCCGTAAATTGATACCCATCTGTTGGATAAAAATCAACTCTAGATTCTTTTACCAGCTCAACTTTAAAAGCTGTATTGATAGTATTAGTAATGGTATAAGGCACTTTTAATTTATTTAATTTCTCTTTATACAGACTGAGTAAGAAGTTAAATTCCTCATATTTCACTTTTTCAAGTCGTTCACGTTCTTTGTCATTTGTTAATCGTTCTTTGATTTTTTGAACACTCTCATTTGCAATCGCTAATTCATATTGATCTCCAGCCTCTTCGGGAATTGTATAATTTTTAGAATAAGCATATCCATCGGAAAACTGTTCAGTATATTCTAAACTCACTTCATATCCTGGTAATTCAAATGCATGTTTTTTATTTTTTACTTTAACCGTTCCATTCAATCCAAAATCTTTAAATTCCTGAGGATAGTTTTTCCCAGAATTAAAAAGTGTTGGTGCGGAAATTGTTGAAAATGCGGTTGAGGCTAACAAAAGATTTGTAATAATAATTAAGAACAAGCCGAATACAAAGTGGTATTTGGCTTCATTATTATCTTCTCTATGGAGCCATAGCTTTTGATAAACCGCGATAATAAAAATTAATGTAAGAATTAAACTTAAAGCAAATGTTTCAGAAAAATGATTCATAAAATCGATTAACTTAAATTTACCTTTCATTAAATCAGCGCTCTGAATAAAGTAGCTTACACTTACAAGAACCAACTGAATAAAACTTGAATTTCTGATATTTCTATCCTCTTTAAATCCTAGCATTAATCGTATTGGATCAATAAGTAAAAAGAGATTTCCTAAAAAAATACATACCCACGATAAGACGAGAAAAGGCCAAGCAAAAGAAGGATACTCCCCTGAAGGATACAAATAGAAAAGAATATTATAAATTAAATAGCCAATAACAGCTAAACTTAATCTGAAAAAACTAATCGTATCTCTTTTCATGAACGATCCTCCTTATTTCTTTTACGGATTTCTCACTTGATCTTCCTCAAAATGGCTAATTCCATTTTCTATAACCATTGTGATTGTCACCCATTGATCTTTACCATCGATTTTAGTGGTGCCACCGAACTTATAGGTTCCATCTTTAAGCGTACCTGACGGAATCTGCGAAAGTATTTTTTTGAGATATTCTACACGATTTGTATTTTTATCTTTTAGAAATTGATCCAATTCAAGATAATTAATATAACCGAAATTAACAATCATTGATTGAATAGGAATATCGATATTATAAAACCCAGCAACTTCAGTATCTCCGTTTGCTCTATTTTTTAGCGCATTTTTAATAATAAAACTATAAAATTCTGCAGGATTTTTTGGATAAATGCTTAAACCGTATTTTTCTACTAGATTGAAACCAACCTCATTATTTACTTTATTGATTAAGTCCTTATCAATGTTTCGTTTTCTAATTAAGTCTTTATAGAGAAACAGCACAAATTGGAATTCTTGCTTTTTCACCTGTTCGAATAATTCTTTTTCTTCATCGGTGTCAAGATACTTAGTAATCTCTTGGGCAAGTTGATCATCCAACTTCGTCGCGTGAGTACCGTTTCGCACTTCGACAACATCAATGCTTTCCCAAAAATAAGTCCCATCAGATAATCTCTCGTCATAATGGATACTAGTACGAGAACCGACATAAGGTTCAATTACTTGATGTTTTTCTCGAACTTCTACTGTTCCGGTGAAGCCGAAATTCTTAAATTCCTCCACATATTGTTTGTTAACATCAAAGATAGACGCTTTACTATTCGTGAAAAGTAAGAAGTTACACAGTAAGACCACGCAAGCCCCAAAAACTAAACTAAAAATGGATGATGTCTTTTCTTGTTGGTCTACTGCTCTTTTTTGAATAACGCCTATAATGAAAATCACCGAATAGATGATGCATATTGCAACTAAAAGTGGATAATGTTCCACATAATTAATAGGCCACCAGTTTCCATAAGTTAAGTTCGTCAGTTGGATACATACGCCAATACAAGCTGCAATGAGTTGAATCATACAGGTTAATTGAATTGTTTTGTTCTTTTTATATGTATCTCTTAATTTGACAACGTCTCTAAAAATAAAAATATTTCCTAACACAATGATTGCCAAAGATAAAAAGAAGACTGGCCAGACGATAAAAAACGCGTAGCCTGCAGAATAATCCAACAGAAAATAGATAACATTGTATAATAAATATCCTAATAAGACTAAACTAAGTCGAAAATAGCTGATTTTATATTCTTTCATAGGAATTCCCCCGTAAAATTATTAACTTTATTATACCATACCTCAGATAAAAAGAACGCGCTCAGCTTAATGTTTTGAACTTGCAAAATAGGCTGAATTCACGCATACTACAATTACAGATGAAATAAAGGAGAATGTTATGATTTATAAAATCACTA
>CAUUUT010000016.1:0-17194 GCA_963548485.1 uncultured Streptococcus sp. | reverse complement strand
TGATATTCATTTGTAAATATTGATGGCTTTTCGAAGAGGCAGCGAGTGCTTCTTCGGTTTGTAGCCAGTCAGGTAATTTACGCATGAGTTGCTTTTGCTCCATTCATTGTTCGAATCATTTTTCCTAAGATATAGAAGATTAATAGTGCAGTGATGGCTGATAAAATATATCCGACTGCGATGTTTGTTCCTGGGATAGTGTAGTCACTAAAGAAGGCTTCAAATGAGAATCCATTTTCAATTCCGGCTGGGACATTGTTCATCATTTCAGCAAGTTCTTCTGTAGACCATTCTCCAAAAGCTGTTCCTTCTGCTAATAATCCTAACGGGCTTAATACGACTAAGGCAATTAAGACGTAGCGGATTTTTTTTACGAAAGAAGTCGTATTCACAGAAGTTGGTGTGTATAGTTCTTGTGGTGCCACTTGTTTCACGAAACGATAAATGACATAAGTGAAGAAGACTTCAACAGCACCAGCAATCGTTAAGTGAGTCACCATCATGGCTGGAATTGTAACGGCTAATCCATAAGGGTTATATAGCGGTTCGCCTCCTTGAGTAGCAATGATAGGTTGGATTCCAAGTTCAATAGCTGTTAGGAAAGCAGCCACATTGATTCCCACGTAGGAACCAACGATAACGCCTGATGTTTCGTGATTTTTTTTACGGAAGAAGTGATAAACTGCATATCCAACAAATGGCATTGCAATTGCCATGTTGAAAATATTTGCGCCAAGAGCGAGGATGCCTCCGTCTCCAAATAGAAGTGCTTGTAAGAGGAGGGCAACGCTGAGTGCCAGACTTGCGGCATATGGCCCGATTAAAATAGAAAGTAACACACCGCCGACAGCGTGAGCCGTTGTACCACCAGGGATGGGCACATTAAACATCATTAATAAGAAAGAAAGAGAAGCCGCAATTCCAAGCATTGGTGCTAGTTCTTTGTTTTCCTTTAATTGTGCTTTTACTTTTATGATAGATAGTCCGACAACTGGCGCAGCAGCAACAGCTAAAGCAGCACAAGATGCGGGACTTAAGTAATTATCGGGTATATGCATAACAAATTCTCCATTCATAGTTTTTTAAGCTGTTAACAGAATATCACATCCAAAAAAATGAGGTCGTTGCAAAATAAGTTTAACAAATGTTACTAATAGATGTGGAGTCACTTTCTTAGTATTCCAATAGAGAGAGAAGTATACTATAGGTAGAATTGTTAAGGAGGATTTGCAAATGGAATTTATTCATGAAGGAAAAGCATTTAGACATTATAATACAGCTGGAGAAATGGATGCGGAAATCACATACGTTCCTAAAGGAGAAGGAGTGATTGAAGCGAATCATACATTTGTAGATTCAAGCTTACGCGGACAAGGAGTAGCACACCAATTAGTGGATCAGTTAGCGGACTTCGCAAGAAAAGAAAACTTGAAAATTTATCCAACGTGTTCGTATGTCGTTGCTTTATTCGAAAAAAGTACTGAATACGATGATTTAAAAATATAAAAAAAGTGCTAATTCATATAAATAAATATTTAAATTCACAACTTTTTCATAAATGAGCACTATAATTTAGCCATACCCAATAAAACACCTAAGGTTTACTTCTCCCAAGTAAAAAAATGAACTCCCAACATTTTTTTATTAGTAAACCCTCCTAACCTTTTCCCGCTGTTCCCAAACAGCGGGTTTTTTTGTTTTGGAAAAAGGGGTATTTATGATAGTATGGACAAAGACCAATATAAAGGAGACGCTCATGAATCAAAATCACTATTATACAAATCAACCGAATAGTAAGAGCCAAGAAAAACATTTTCGTTATGTTTTAAAGGGATTCACATTCCAATTTGCTAGTGATAATGGAGTGTTCTCGAAAAACACGATTGACTTCGGAAGCCAATTGTTGATTGAATCTTATGAGATTCCAACGCATCTTGCAAAAGGGAAACTTCTAGATGTTGGTTGCGGTTATGGTCCGATGGGATTGTCTTTTGCAAAGGCAAATCCTCAGATGTCTGTGGAGATGGTTGACGTGAACGAACGCGCCATGGATTTGGCGAAGCGCAATGCCGAAACGAATGGCATTCAAAATGTTACGATTTACGAAAGTAATACGTATGACAATGTCCACGCGAAGGATTATTCAGTGATTATTAGTAATCCACCAATTCGTGCAGGGAAAGATGTCGTGCATCGTATTTTAGAAGAGGCATATGACCATCTAATAGAAGAAGGGCAACTGGTCATCGTGATTCAGAAAAAACAAGGCGCTCCGAGTGCGCAAAAGAAAATGCAAGAAGTATTTGGGAATGTAGAACGCATTGCACTCGATAAAGGGTATTGGATCCTTGTAAGTACAAAAGAAAAAGGGGAATAACAATGGAAAAGATTGAAGAAAGAAAAAATCAAAAAACACCAAAGAAACCAAAAAAGAAATTTAACTGGCGAATTTTCTTTGCAACGATTTTATTTATTATTGCAGGTCTCTTGTTTGCGGCCGGTCCGATTCGTACATTTTTACTATCACGCTTGCAAAGTGAACAGATGCAAGCTGCTTCAACGGTGACTTTAGCCGAAGTGAAAGCCAATGAAGCACAAGAGGCAGAATTCGACTTCTCAAAAGTTGAAGCGATTGATTTAGATAAAGTATTAAAAGCAAATTTCGATAAAGGAAAATTCTTAACGCTTGGACAAATTGCAATCCCAAGTGTGAAATTAAACTTACCGATTTACAAAGGTTTAGCCAATGAAGTATTACTTTCAGGAGCTGGAACGATGAAACCGACTCAAAAGATGGGTGAAGGGAACTACGCTCTTGCCAGCCATAACTACTTTGGCGACATGACACTCTTATTCTCACCACTTGTAAATCTTAAAGTTGGAGAGAAGATTTATACGACGGATTTAGAGTATGTTTACGAGTATGAAACTACTTCTGTCGAATTGATTGAACCAACACGAGTAGAAGTCATTAATGACCAACCGGGTGTAACAGAGATTACGTTGATTACTTGTGATGACTATAATGCATCAAACCGTTATTGCATCAAAGGAAAATTTGTATCGAAGACTCCTGTTGGAGAAGTCAGTGATAGTGTGAAGCAAGCCTTCAACTTAAACTTTAATACGATTAAATAATAGAAAATCCCAATCACTATAAAACAGTGATTGGGATTTTTCGTTAGAATTGATAAGGTTCGACGTGGATGTCCAAGAACGAAATGGCGAATTCATTATAAAGTTCTTTTTCAATGAATTCAGTGATTTGGTGACTCTTATAAACAGATAAATCTTTATCCATACAAACGGTTAAATCGATATATACATTTGATCCGTAACGACGCGCTTTAATTTCACGAATATCTTTTACTTCAGGATGTCGCAAGATAACAGGGATATATTGATCCAATTCGGTCTGGTCGAAACCATCTGTCAGTTGAAACGCACTTTCGATAAACACTTCAACGGCTGTGCGAACGATTAAGAGACCAACCACAAAGGCCATGATATTATCGAGCCAATGTAACCCGAGAGAAGCGAATAAGACCGCTAATGCAGTCAAGAAGCTGGTCATCGCATCGCTTAAATTGTCTTTAGCCGTCGCCTTAAGACCTAGTGACTGAATGCGTGCTGCTAAGTTCTTATTGTAGAAGTACACACCAATCATAATCACCCCTGAGAAAAATCCAACGATGGAAGAAATGAGGGAAGGGGCCTCCGTTAATGGGTTAAGAAATGCTTGGAAGGCATTTCGAACAACTTCAATCCCGATAAAGAACATAATAAATGAAGTGGCAAGGCTGGCGATGGTTTCAAATTTCCAGTGACCGTAGGGATGATTTTCATCACTTGGTTTTTGCGATAAGCGTAATCCCACGAATACTAGGATGGATGAAATTACGTCAGTAAAGTTATTCCAACCATCGGCAAATAGTGCTTCAGAATTAAAGGTTTTTCCCACAATGAGTTTTGCAGCTGATAAAAAGATGTAGGTACCGATACTTAAGATGGCGCCGCGTTCGGCTTGTTTGAGGCGCTCTGTTGCGGATAGTGGCAAAGTTGTCATCTCCTAAAATTGAATTCGTTTACTATACTAAAACTTTTCAAGGGAGGGTGCAATTGATAAAGTATACCTAAAACTCGGTGGATATGGTGGCTAATTCAATTCTTGGGAATCCTTACGGATTATTTTTATCATTACCATAATAGGATACCGATTCGAGCCTTCGTCTCTCATCTTCCAATCTTCAAAGTAGGAGTAATCATCAAGCTCAAACTCCTACTAATTCATCTTGAATATTATTCCCTATTATGGTGATGATAAAATCCGTAAGGCCCAAGAATTGATTTACTACGTATTCACCTTCGTGAAATGGACCGGAGCAAAGATGTAATGAGTGCTGCTCACAGATTTTTTGAATCGTTACGGATGATAATGATAAAACCCGTAAGGTCCAAGAATTGATTTTAGACGTATTTACCTCTGTGAAATGGAACGGTGCAAGGAGTTAGTGTGTGCTTACCACAAATTTTTAATTAATAGAGAATTATTTTTGGGGTGCTTAGAATGGAAGAGTTCCTGTAGGATTTTAGTCAGAAAGAATAGACGAGGGGTAGTGGATTTGTTATAATCTTCTTATTGAATGAGAAAGAGAGTGGTATTATGGCAACAGCATTGATCGTATATGCAAGTTTAACAGGTAATACAGAAGAGATTGCAGATATTTTAGCAGAAGCATTAGAAGAACGTGGAGTAGAAGTAGACATTAAAGAATGTACTTCAGCGCAAGCAAGTGAATTCCATAATTATGATATTAATGTTGTCGCAACATATACTTACGGAACAGATGGCGACTTACCTGATGAAATCGTCGACTTCTATGAAGAATTAGAGGAAGAAGATTTAACAGGGAAAGTATACGGAGCGCTTGGCTCAGGGGATACTTTCTACGATAAGTTCTGCCAATCAGTATTAGATTTTGATGCTCAATTTGCAAAAACAGGTGCCAAAAAAGGTGCTGAAAATGTCTTAGTAGATTTAAATGCTGAAGCAGATGATATCGTCAATATTCAAGCTTTTGCACAAAGCCTTGTTGACGCTTTAGCATAATTGAAATTGTTGGCTGCCTTAGACCTTTCGTTTAGGGTAGCTTTTTTATTGGAGGAAAAGGATGTATTATACCGTACAACAAACTGCAGAGAATCTGGAAATCGATTTAGGATATCTGATGCATTTAATCCAAACAAAACAAGTAAAGACGGTGGAAGTTGACGGAGAACTACTGTTAAATAGTGCACAGTTCGATTTCTTCTTGAAACAACGGGAACGTCTCTTAGAAGAATATCAGAAGTACTTGGATGAACCAATCCCAGAAGATATCGATATTAAGGATGAGGACTAGGGGAGGAATAGCATGAAAGTAAAGAAAGTTTCAAACTATGAACTGTTTTTTGATTTAGTATTCGTGCTTGCGACAAGTCAATTAGTGGGTATTCTCCATTCCACTCCAGAACACATTGTTAACTTGCAGGGGATCTTAGCGTTTTTTGTTGCAACTATTTCGGTTTGGAGTGTGTGGTTAATGGAGAACTCATACTTAAATCGTTACAGTAGAAGAGATACGAATGATATTTATACTATTATCGCAGCAGCACTTGTCATCGGAAATATGGTGACTTTATTTACAGCGAATTGGAGATTGGGAATTGTTATTTTTAATGGAATTGCTATCCCAGTATATATTTATTACAATCTACTGATGATTGTCGTTTTGGGAATTATTATTTTGCAGTATTTATTGCATATCCGTAAGTACCAACAGTGTACGAATGATATGGTGATTCAAATTAAAGGAATATTCATCACCATTTTGATTGTCATTGTTTCGATGGTGATTATTTCATTTACTCCAGTTGAGTATATCAACTATATTTATTTGTTCTCTTATTTAGCGTTTTTAATCTATCCAACTTTTATGACAAAGAAGATGAAATACAGATATATGAACTTTCCGCATTTAGTGGAACGAATGCAGCTGATTACGATTTTAACAGTAGGAGAATTGGTCATCGCGGTTATCAAAACGTATCCACTAGCTGAACATTTTCTTTTATCTGTATCCACGTTTGTGATGGTTGGATTCCTATTTGTTTCTTATGTTTCTCAAACTGTTATCGGAATTGAACACCATCAAGAAAGAGCAGGTGGGCCCTTGGTGTATTTACATATTGGAATTTTAATTGCGATAAATATTATGACTGCTGGAGTAGAGATGTATTATGATGGTCAATTGTTAGAAATGGGAAGTTCAATGGTTCTTGTGGGTATCACACTGTTCTATGTGTGCCTTTTTGGAACTTCACGATACAACAAAGAAGGCCTACAGATGACGAAACAAGTTGCAATGAGTTACTTTGTAGTCTACCTAATAGGAGCTATCCTAGCAGTTCTATTTAAGAATAATACACTTCTTTTCTTCGGAATCCTCGCGATTCAATCTGTATCGATGACACAAGTGGCCATTCATTTTAGAAAAGAATGGATACAAGAAAATATTCAATTTTAATAAAAAGAAAACTCTGAAGCTATTGCTTCAGAGTTTATTTTTTGGTCAATTGGAAATTAATTAGTTTTCTTTTGCATAAGCGGCTGATTGCGCACCTGCTTGACGTCCGAAGATGATGATGTCAGCAACGGCGTTACCACCGATACGGTTTGCACCATGAATTCCACCTGTAACCTCACCAGCTGCGTATAAGCCTTTGATTACAGAACCATCTTCTTTAAGAACTTGTGCGTTTGTGTTGATCTTCAATCCGCCCATTGTGTGGTGGATACCAGGTGCGATTTGGATTGCGTAGTATGGTCCTTTTGATAAATCATGGTCCATAGCTGTTTTACGTCCAAATTCAGCATCGTTCTTATCAGCAACAGCCTTGTTCCAAGTTTCTAATGTTGCTTTTAATGTTTCAGCAGGAACATTAATTTCTTTAGCTAGAGCTTCGATTGTGTCAGCTTTCTTCACTAATCCACGTTTTTCGTAGAATTTAACAGCTTTTGCACGTTCAGTTAAAGCTGAGTCGAAGATTAAGTAAGCATATTTTTCTTTTAATCCAATGATTTGTTGTGATACTTTATCACGAGTTTCCATTTCATTGTAGAAACGTTTACCTTCTTGGTTCACAAGGATAGCACCTTCACCACGAACTGATTCAGAAATCAATGTTGAAGTTGATTGTTCTACAGTTGGGTGAATTTGGATTTCTTTCATATCTACTGTTGCAGCGCCTAATTCTTTCGCTAATTGAATACCGTCACCAGTCGAACCTTTTTGGTTTGTTGTAACAAATCCTTTTAAAGCAGGGTTGTATTCAGTTACCATTTCCATGTTTGCACCGAAACCACCAGTTGTTAAAACAACAGCTTTAGCAGAGATTGTTTTTTCTTTGCCATCGATTGTAACGTTCACACCAGTTACTTTACCGTCTTTTTCATTTACTTTAGTAACATCCGCATTGACGAATAAAGGAATTTCACGTTCAGATACATTACGTAATAATCCGTTCACTAAGTATTCCCCTACAGCTGAACCATCTGCTGGACGGTGAGTACGTTTTTCGCTCATACCACCAGTAGTTGTTAAGTTGCTTAATGTGATTCCCATTGAATCTAACCAGTCAATGGCACTGGCTGAGTTATCTACTAAGTAACGTAATAATTCAGGATTATTTGTTCCTTTACCACCTTTCAGTGATTCTTCGTAGAATTTATCGTTTGAGTCTTTAATTCCTTCTTTTTCTTGGAATTTAGTTTGAGATGCGTTCATACCAGCAGAAGATTTAGTTGTGTTTCCTCCGGCAGTTGGCATTTTCTCTAAAATAACTGGATTTAAACCAGCTTCTTTAGCTTGGATGGCAGCTGAAAGACCAGCACCCCCTGAACCTACGATGATAACATCATAGCTATCTTTTAATGTTGAAGGATCTGCATATTTTTGAGCAGAGGCACTTGCAACGGCTTCAGCAGTTGTTGTTTCTTTAGCTGAAGATGATGAAGATTGAGAACTATTATTTCCGCATGCAGCTAATAATAGAACTGATGAAATAGCTAAACTAGCTAAAAGACTTTTTTTCATTTCTGTTCTCCTTTGTGAAAAAATGTTTTATTAATTTACATTGATATCATAGCATAGTTTCATAGTGAGCACAATTAATATCAGGAGATTGTTCGCGAAAACACAGCATTTTTATGAAAATGAAAATACACACTGAAAAAACAATTTTTTTTTGAAAAAATTAGTTGACATTGAAGACAAATGAGTTCATAATGAACACATGACTAGAAAAGGAGTTAAGAACATGGCACACTTATGTATCGTATTAGAATTGAATACGCGTTGGCAAAGCCACTAGATACAGGTTGTTCTTAACGTACATTTGTACATATAGATACAACCTTCATTGACGTGAATTGTATCTATGTGGATTTTAACTTTAAAGCAAACTCGACCACGTAGATTCTATAGACTAGAGCCGACGTGGTCTTTCTATTTGTAAGGGGACTCGTAGCGATTTACGTAGTCCTTTTTTAATAGAGTTTGCAAAACCATATTCAATTACCGGAGGAAATTATCATGAAAAAGAACAAAAGCATTTATTTATTTGGAGCATTATTAGTATTAGTCATTATTGGAGCACTTTTCTTCAAGCCATCTGGAGATAAAAATAAAGAAACAAACACAAGTAATGCGGCTGCAACACAAACAGAAAAGGTTAAAATTGGGGTATTGCAATTACTAAGCCACCCAGCTTTAGATGCGATTTATCAAGGTTTACAAGATGAATTGAAAAATGAAGGATATGAAGTTGGTAAAAACTTGGAAATTGATTTTCAAAATGCACAAGGAGACCAAAGTAATTTAGCAAGCATGTCTGAAAAATTAGTTTCAGGTGGAAACAATATTTTAGTAGGGATTACAACTCCTGCGACATTAGCGTTAGCGAACAATACAAAAGAAACACCAATTATCATGGGTGGGATTACTTATCCAGTAGAAGCTGGTTTAATCGCAAGTGAATCAAAACCAGGAAACAACATTACAGGGGTTAGTGACCGTACACCAATCAAACAACAATTAGAAATTATGAAACAAGTTCTTCCAAATATGAAGAAAGTCGGTATTCTATACACTTCAAGCGAAGATAATTCAGTGAAACAAGCCCAAGAAGCTGAAAAAGCAGCGAAAGAATTAGGCTTAGAAGTAAAAGTGTCTACAATCGCAAACACAAACGATATTCAACAAGTAACTGAAAGTTTAGCAAGCCAAGTAGATGCCATCTTCGTTCCAATCGATAACACAATCGCAAGTGCAATGGCAACAGTGGTTCAAGTAACAGATGCTGTTAAAATCCCAGTATTCCCATCAGCAGATACAATGGTAGCTGACGGAGGAGTATTAGGAGTAGGTGTAGACCAATACCAAATCGGTGTTGAAACAGCAAAAATGGTTGTGAAAGTCTTAAAAGGTGCTAAACCAGCGGATACACCAATTACATTAGCAAACAAAGGTGTTGTGTATGTCAACGAAGAAAAAGCGAAAAAATTAGGCATTACAATTCCAGAAAGTATCTTAAAAGATGCACAAAAAGTTACACCAACAATTAAATAAGATAGTTTAGAAACGTTGATATGATAACGACTATATGAGGTGGTGATTCATACACAATATGACTTAAACGTCATAATGATCGTTTCAGAGGAGGATTTTTTTCGAAATGGATTTAGTAATTTCTTCGATTTCTCAAGGGATATTATGGGGCGTATTATCTCTAGGGTTATTCATTAGTTTTCGAATTTTAAATATTGCAGATATGACGACTGAGGGGAGTTTTCCTCTTGGTGCTGCCACTTGTGTGATTTTAATTCAACAAGGTGTCAACCCGTTTTTAGCAACGCTCGCATCTATGGTCGCTGGAGCATTAGCTGGGGGAGTCACTGCGTTCTTAATGACCGTGTGTAAAATCCCAAGTTTATTAGCAGGGATTTTAACGATGACTTCTCTTTTATCGATTAACTTACGTGTGATGGGGAAAGCCAATATTACTCTCCTTGGACAAAATACGATTTTTAGTGTTCTTTCAAACTTTGGACTTCCTAAGTATTTTGACATCATTATTATGGGACTTGTCGTGATGGGGATTTTAATCTTACTCATGTACTTCTTCTTCAAAACAGAATTTGGACAAGCGCTGATTGCGACAGGGGACAATGAGAAGATGGCACGCGCTCTTGGCATTAACACGCGTAAAATGACGGTGTTTGGATTAATGCTATCCAATGCACTGATTGCATTAGCGGGTGCGATTTTAGCACAAAATAATGGATATGCGGACGTAAACTCAGGTCTTGGAACGATTGTAATTGCACTTGCTGCGATTATCATCGGTGAAGTGATTTTCGCTGACGAATCATTCGTTGGACGTCTTGTCTGCATCCTTTACGGATCCATCATTTACCGTTTACTATTAATGCTTGTGTTGTTACTTAATGTCTTCCAAGCAAATGACTTTAAACTCATTTCAGCAGCGCTCATTGCACTCTGCTTAACGGTTCCACAATTCAAAAGTTGGATTCAACAAAAGAGCACACGCAATAGAAAGGGGGAAAACTAAATGAGTATTGTGATTCAAAACTTATCAAAAACCTTTTTCCCTGGGACTTCGCGTGAGCATAAGGCTCTAAAAAATGTGGACCTGACGATTCAAGAAGGAGACTTTATTACAATTGTCGGTGGGAATGGTGCTGGGAAATCCACTTTCTTAAATGCGATTGCTGGTAATTTTGATTTAGATGAAGGAACCATTTCATTTGGTGATAAACAAATCGAGCAAACTGCAGATTATGAACGTGCAGCCTATATTAGTCGTGTCTTTCAAGATCCAATGCAAGGAACAGCTCCTCGTATGACAGTGGCTGAAAACTTAGCCTTAGCCAATCGTAGAGGTCAAAAACGTAGCCTCTTTAAATCTTCTTCTAAAGAAGAGTTGCAACAATTCGAAGCCTTGCTAGCCCCTCTAGGACTTGGCTTAGAAGACCGTCTTCACACAGAAATCGGACTATTGTCAGGCGGACAACGCCAAGCCATTTCACTCCTCATGGCAACGATGAATGCTCCGCAGTTATTACTATTAGATGAGCATACAGCGGCGCTTGACCCGAAAACGCAGCGCAAGATTATGCAGAAGACACAAGAAACGATCGAAGAAAAGAACTTAACAGCTTTGATGATTACACATAACCTATCGGATGCCATCCATTTCGGAAATCGACTTATTGTCATGCATCGTGGCGAAATCGTCCGTGATTTTGCAAAAGAAGAAAAAGCGGCATTAACAGAGGAAGAATTATTCCGTCTTATGAATGCTCTCGATGAAGCCGATTTACAAGGTGAATAAATTAGTGGAAGAAGTGAAAGAAATTTCATTTCTTCCTTTTTTTATGAGCAGACTTTGTTATAATGAAAGTGAATAAATCGTAAAGGATGAGTGTCAATGGAGTTTTTGAGTCAGTTGAACCCGAGAAGATATCGAAAATCAGGATATATTGTTATAGGAGCCCTCATTGGGTTACTCGCAGGGACGGCAGTTAGTACGTTTCGATATATGATTGGTTTTATTTTAGAACAAGTAGTAAATGTCTATTCATTTTTACGAGAACAACCACAGTGGATTCCGGCTTGGAATCTTTTTAGTATTGTGATGGGGCTTATTTTAGGACAAATCGTCAAGAGTGATCCGGATATTAAAGGAAGTGGGATTCCACAAGTAGAATTGCAACTTCAAGGAAAGATGGACATGAAGTGGTGGTCTGTCTGCTGGAAGAAATTCGTCGGTGGTGCCATTTCGATTGGATCTGGACTCTTACTCGGTCGAGAAGGTCCATCCATCCAGTTGGGGGCTTCTGTAGGGCAAGGAGTTGCGGAAACTCTTAAGGCGAATCGTGTACAAAAAAATGTCTTTATTTCTAGTGGTGCCGGAGCGGGGCTTGCTGCAGCGTTTAATGCGCCGATTGCAGGCTTGATGTTTGTATTAGAAGAAGTCCATCATACCTTCAGTCCACTTGTAGCCGTGACGACTCTTACAGCGGCTATTGTTGCCAACTTTATTTCATTAAATATCTTTGGGACACATGCTTCGTTAAATCTTGGAAACGACCAACGATTCCCAATCAACTATTATGGCTACGTTGTTCTTCTTGGGATTATTCTTGCGATATTTGGATTAGCGTATCATCGTTTAACGCTAGCATTACCAACAATTTATAAGAAACTATTCCCGAAGGTAGCGCTGTATAATTACTGCATTATTGCCTTCATGTTGATTATTCCTCTTGGAATGTGGAATCCACATGTTTTAGGCGGCGGTGGTGAGTTAGTATTAGCACTCGTTAAAGAAAACCATACCGTTCAATTTTTAATCGGCCTATTTGTGATTCGTTTTGTCTACTCAATGATTTCTTATGGAACAGGACTTCCTGGAGGAATCTTCTTACCAATCCTCTCTCTTGGAGCGCTTCTTGGCTTGGCCTACGCAGAGTTCTTAATTGAATTCTTAGGAGTGGACCCAAGCGTTCGTGTTAGCTTCGTGTTCTTTGCGATGGCAGGATACTTTGCAGCAATTGGGAAAGCACCCCTTACAGCCTTGCTTCTTGTAACGGAGATGGTTGGAGGATTAAACCAATTGATGCCTCTTGGAATTTGCACATTAGTGGCCTATATCGTGGCAGACTTCTTGAAGATGGATCCAATCTATGAAGTATTAGCAGAACGTTTAGATAAAGAACATTCAACAGGTACAAAAGGAGAGCGAACAACCTTCGAAGTGCCGATTATGGTAGATAGCCCGCTTGTTGAAAAAGCGATTCGAGATATTGAATGGCCACAACAAATGATTATTGCAGCAGTACGACGTGGTGCCAAAGAAATTATTGCGCGTGGAGATACCATTCTTCGTAGCGGGGATATTTTAATCGTTGTTTGTGATGAGGGAATGGTAGGCAAGATGAATGAAGAAATGACGCATCTTGTGACAGCCCCCTAGAGTTCTTTCACAATAAATGGTATACTGAAACAATAAAGAGGTGATATTGATGAGCGAACAAGGAAATGAATTAAAGAGAAATCTTAATCGATATGTAAGAAGAAATCAATTATGGGTGTTTATCATCCTTACTGTTATCATTTTATTTTTGGCAGTATTCATTTATCGTAGTTTCGCACAATCAACGAAGAAACCTGCGGAAAATCGACAAGATCAGATTATTAAGATGCAAGAACAAATCGATGAACAAGATGAACGAATTAAGCAATTAGAAGAACAAATCAAACAATTACAAGAAAAATCGAATTAAAATAACAAACACCTTGGACGAAAAATCGTTCAAGGTGATTTTTTGTAAAGAAAGAAATGTATCATTTTTGATACGTATCAAAAATGATACATCCGTATTTTTTGAAAAATGCGTTGCAATTGTTTTTGTAGAGTAGTGGAACGTTCTGTGTGGAGTGAGTGTCCTTCAAGATAAAGAGAGTACGGGACTTCAATCTGAACCGCTTCAATACTTGGATGTTTTCCAAAGGTCGCAATAATATTGCCGCCTGAAAAGGGAGTGTCTACTCGAGTGGAGAAGCCTTCCTCGTGGAAGAGAGTTTGGAGTTGTTCCAGAATATCTTTACTAATGGTTTGTTTTTTCCGTGTTCCTAAAACAATATCGCTTGTTTGAAAAAGCTTGTCATCATAGCTATGTAAATCAATCAACAAAACTTTGGAATGTTGCTCTAATTTTTGATAGAGCAGCTTCTCTAAGTTGTGATAGTAAGGCGTGTAATACCGTTCTAACCAGTCCACTTGTTTTTGCTTAGAGGGATAGTTGTAAAATAGCGGGTTTCCTTTTTCATCTATTCTTGGAATGATGGGCTGAGTGGCTTTTCCATTTCTTGGTTTAAATCGATTCACATCTACAATATATCGAGAAATAGTGGCTACTAGTGTTGTTTCTAAAAGTGGGACCACAAGTTCAGTAAGCGCCCAGTCCGTATGCTCTCGC
Source organism: uncultured Streptococcus sp. (assembly GCA_963548485.1). GTDB lineage: Bacteria > Bacillota > Bacilli > Lactobacillales > Aerococcaceae > Granulicatella. The sequence goes on along the minus strand of CAUUUT010000016.1, from coordinate 3,090 downwards.
TTGGAAGCCAGATTACAAAGCGGGGCAATGTCTTGTGGAATGTCCGTCCCACTATGAGGAATCGAAATCACAAGTGGAGAATTTGAATAGTTATGAATGACTTGCACTGGGGCACCTTCTTTCGTATTTCAATATTCCTAGTATAGCAAACGTGCCGGAGATTGTGTATAATGGATACTATCTGAAAAGGAGTGACATTATGGCTGAAATTAAATTAGTACCAAGAAGTGAAGTGGATCCTTCTATTACATGGGACATGACTTTACTTTATCCAAGTGACGAAGCATTTTATGCAGAGTTAGAAAACTTAAAGAAAGAAATGAAAGCTTTCAAAGAAAAATACGAAAATAAGTTAGGAGACTTAGAAGTATTAGATGAAGCGATTTGCAAGTACGAGGCGATTGAATTAGCAGTGTACCGCGCTTCTCATTATGCAGAACTACCAATGACAGTAGACCGTTTAAATCCGAAAGTGGTTGAAAATGCTACAGCGTTTGAAGCGGTGAGCGTATCCTATGCGGAAAACATGAGCTTTGTAATGACAGAAATCATTTCATTAGACGAAGCCTTCTTAAACAAGTTTGTAGCAGAAAAGAGACCAGACTTAGCGTACTTTGTAGAGAAAGTGATTCGTCAAAAGAAACATACGCTTTCTAAAGATGCAGAACAAGTATTATCAAACTTAAGCAGCTTACCAGGTTTCTACCAATTATATGAAGTAACAAAACACGAAGATATGCAATTCGAGTCATTTGAAGCAAATGGCAAGACACTTGAAAATAGCTTCGTATTATACGAAAACTTACATGAAATGGACCCTGATAAAGAAGTTCGTCGTGCTGCGGCTAAGAGCTTCTACAAAACATTGAACGCCTATAAAAATACAGTTGCTAATGAATACATTTCTCAATTGAAGAAAGAAAAAATGTTGGCAACTATGCGTGGATATGACAGTGTCATTGACTACTTGTTAGACGAACAAGATGGAGACCGTGAATTATACGACCGTCAAATTCGTATGTTGATGACAGACTTAGCTCCTCATATGCAACGCTATATTAAATTATTAGCGAAAGAGCACGGCATTTCTGATATGCAATTCATGGATGCAAAAATCAACTTGGATCCGGATTTCGAAGTGGATATGACGATTGAAGAATCTCGTGAGTACTTGAAGAAAGCTCTAGGTATTCTTGGCGAAGACTACAAAGCGATGATTGACGAAAGTTATGACAAACGCTGGACAGACTTCCCACAAAATATTGGTAAGAGTACGGGTGGATTCTGTGCGACGGTTCCAAACGTTGCTGGATTTATCCTATTATCATGGACTGGTAAAATGAACGAAGTATTCGTGTTAGCACACGAATTAGGACATGCATACCACTTCATGTCAACAGGCAAACATCAATCGATTTTAAACAATGAATGTTCATTATACTTCGTTGAAGCTCCTTCAACATGTAATGAAGTGATTGTTTCAAATTACTTACTTAAAACAAGTACAGATGCTCGATTTAAACGTTGGGTCATCAGCAATATGATTAGCCGTACGTATTTCCATAATATGGTAACGCACTATATGGAAGCTGTATTCCAAGACTGTATTTACAAGATGATTGATAATAACGAGATGTTGAACGCGGATGTATTATCAAACGTGAAAAAAGAAGTGATGCAAGAATTCTTCGGTGACAGCCTTGTTATAAACGATGGAGCAGAGTTAACATGGATGCGTCAACCTCACTACTATATGGGATTATATCCATATACGTATTCAGCAGGACTTACAATCGGAACAGCAATTGCCAACCAAATCGAAGAAAATCCTGAACACGCTAAAGTGTGGTTAGATACATTATCTAAAGGTGGAAGCATGTCTGCCAAAGACTTAGCAATTCATGCAGGTTGCGATGTTTCAACAGATGAACCATTAAAACAAGCGATTGCTTACGTTGGACATTTAGTAGACCAATTAGAAATCTTAACAGCAGAATTAAAAGCATAATGATTGCAAATAAAAACGCGGTACAATCGTAGCGCGTTTTTTTTTATTACTTTGAATCAAAAGGTGGTGAAAATATGTATCGGAATCATTAAGTAGTTGCAATGATTGCAAAATGTTCAATAAATTTTACTTATTTTCCCCTAACCTTAATTATCTACCAAAGAATTTCGCATTGAGCGCCCACTGTATCTTGGAATGAATCGACAGGAGGCTGATTGGTTACGATACAATCAATCGCGTTGTAATTCGATAGTTTAAAGTAATGACTCGTATTGAATTTCGAGTGGTCTGCTAGCAAGATTGCCGCATCTGAATTGGCTATCATGTGTTGCTTAAAGAGAGCCTGACTATGATTGGCCTCATAAGCAGCAAAGCGGTCGAGACCACGGCAACTCATAAAGCAAATATCTGCATGGAAGTTATTGATAAAACTCGTCGCAAAATCTCCCAAAGCCGAGTTTGTTCCATAGCCGATATGTCCTCCGCAAAAGAACAGTGTGATATTCTCATAATTGTTCAACCTACGTGCGATTTCAATCCCATTTGTAATAACACGTAAATTTTGAAGAGTTCCTAAGTGAGGTGCGAGCGCGGCACACGTAGATGAACTATCAATAAAAATCGATTGATTGTCCGTTAAGAAAGTGGAGGCCGTTTCCGCAATTTGTTTTTTCCCATGAGTTTCTTCATGGCTTCTACTGTCGTAAGCGTATTCAATATTGTTTGTAGTAACAAGCCTAACTTCACCATGAGACCGTATGATTTTTCCTTCTTTTTCGAGCTTAATCAAGTCTCGTCTCAACGTTGAGGTTGAGCAATACATCAATGCTTCCAACTGGAAAGTAGAGATGATTTTTCGTTTAGATAAAATGTCCATAATCCTAGACATCCGTTCAAAAGACACCATAGTTCCCCCTCCTAATTTGAACAAATTTGAACGTTTATGAACAGATTATAGCACATTTACTGAAGGATGTTCAATAGTCTATTCACGTATTGTATCCGCTTTCTTAACTTGATAGGATAGTAATCAGAAAGGGATGATACTATGACTTTTGATGAACAAGTAGTACGCGAACAAA